>NZ_JBQCGS010000102.1:0-140099 GCF_051955415.1 Flexivirga sp. | reverse complement strand
TCACGCCGGCCGGCTCCTTCACACCCGGTGCCGGCAAAACGTATGTTCATCAACCCGAAGGCGACACCGACGTTACGAGCCAGACACCAGGTGCTCAGGATCCAACCACCGCGAGAGCGGCAACATCACCCTGACACTGAGGCCAGACGATAGACGCCCGCGCCGACACCCCGGCCGACGAGCTCAGAAACGACGCCAGCGCACGAAGACGGCGTAGTCGACGCCGGTGCCGGGGTGTTCGGTCAGGATCCGGTCGGCGTGGTCGGGCGTGAACTCGATCCGCACCACCGCTTCGAAGTCGACCCGCGAGGCGAATTCCCATCGCATCGACACCGGCACCGAGGTGAAGCCCATGCGGCGCCAGAAGCGCTCCACGCCCACCGGGTCGTATGACGGCAGTGCCCTGCGGAACCACGAGCCGAACGTGGACCGGGACGCGTCGTTGTCCACCACGAACGCGACACCGCCGCGGCGCATCACCCGCTCCAGTTCGGCCAGCCCCGGCTCACATCCGGCACCGAAGAAGTACGCCCATCGGGCGTGCGCGATGTCGACCGAGTCGTCCTGCACCGGAAGGGCTTCGGCCGCACCGGTTCGCACGTCGACCGCCGCCCGCCGGCTGTCGCGGCGCACCCTGTCGCGCGCCACCTCCACCAGTGGAAGGTGCGGCTCGACACCGACCACCGACCGCGCGGTGCGCGCGAAGAGCGGCAGGTGGAATCCGGTGCCACAGCCGATGTCCAGCACGTCGGCACCGGACCAGTCGCGCACGTGCCGCATCGCCGCCCAGATGACACCGTCCGGATCGACGCCCCGGTTCTCGATCTCGTAGACGTCCGGCGAGTTCCAGATGTTCGGCGACGGAATCGCGTGGTTTTCCGAATGCCGCTGTGTCACGTGCGTTTCCGGACGCTGCTCCGCTCGATCGCCTGATCCGCGGCCTGCTCCGCCAGCAGTGTCGCCGGGTGCACGAAGAGTGGCAACAGTTTGCGACCGCCCGGCCCGGCCTCCCGCAGCGCCGTCGCCTGCAGCAGGTGTCCCTCGCAGCGGATGGCCAACTCGTCATACGCGCTGTCACCCATCAGGTGCCGCAGCTCGCCCTCGTTCGAGACGTAGACAGGCGAACTCCCCACGTGCGCTTCAGGATTGCCCGAGCAGTACCAGTCCAGATCGTGTCCACCGGGCCCCCAGCCGCGGCGGTCGTACTCACCGATCGAGATCTCCAGGTATGACGTGTCGTCCGGCTGCTCGACCGTGCGGTAGGTGCGCCGGATCGGCAGTTGCCAGCACACGTCCGGTTTGACGGTGTGCGGGGCGACACCGGTGAGGACGGCGTGCTGGTGCAACGCACATCCGGCACCGGCGGGGAAGCCCGGCCGGTTGTGGAAGATGCAGGCGCCGTCGACGACCCTGGTCTTCCAGTCGCCGTCCTCCTTCTCCCGCCAGCCGTCCGCATGGCCCTCGTCGTAGTACTGCCATTCGTCGGGGCCGAGTTCGCGCACGACCGCCTTGACGTTCTTGAGGTCGTCCTTGTCCGAGAAGTGTGCCCCGAGCGTGCAGCAGCCGACGTCGGGTGCGTCGGCGTAGATGCCCTGACAACCGGCGCCGAAGATGCAGGTCCAAGACGACGTGAGCCACGTCAGGTCGCAGCGGAAGCGTTCGTCCGGGTCGTCCGGATTGTCGAATTCGACCCAGGTCCGTGGGGTTTCCAGTGCTGTCTCGACCACGCGTCACATGGTAGGTCGCGGCCTTCCTAGTAGCGTTGAGCCATGCGGCTCGGCGTGATCGACGTGGGATCCAACACGGTCCACCTGCTCGTGGTCGACGCGCATCCGGGCGCCCACCCACTGCCGGCGACCTCGCACAAGCGCGAGTTGCGCCTGTCCGAGCACACCACCGCGGACGGTGCGATCTCGCCCGAAGGCATCGAGCAGTTGACGGCATTCGTGCACGAATGTCTCACCATCGCCGACGATCAGGGCTGCGAGGACCTGCTCGCCTTCGCCACCAGCGCGATCCGGGAAGCGCCCAACGGCGACGATGTGCTCTCCCGGGTGCACGCCGCGACGGACGTCAAGCTGGAGGTGCTCGGGGGCCCGGACGAGTCACGACTGACCTTCCTCGCCGTCCGGCGGTGGTTCGGCTGGTCGGCGGGCCGGCTGCTGGTGATCGACATCGGCGGCGGGTCGCTGGAGCTGGCTGCCGGCATCGACGAGGAGCCGGATGTCGCACTCAGCCTTCCGCTGGGTGCCGGGCGGCTGACCCGTGACCTGCCCGGTGACCCGCCGCGAGCCGAGGACCTGAAGGTGTTGCGCACGCGGATCCGGTCCGACATCGCCCGGGTGGTCCGCGACCTGCACAAGGTCGGTCGAGCCGACCGGGTCGTCGGCACCAGCAAGACGATCCGCTCGCTCGCCCGGGTGCTCGGTGCCGCTCCCCGCGCGGACGGCCCACGAGTCCGCCGGGTGCTGGACCGGGAGGCGCTCGGCGAGCTGGTGCCGCGGCTGGCACAGCTGACCTCCGATGAACGCGCAGTGTTGCCAGGGGTTTCGCAGAGCCGGTCGCGCCAGCTGCTGGCCGGCGCGATGGTGGTGCACGGCGCCATGGAGCTGCTCGGTGTCGACCAGCTCGATCTGTGCCCGTGGGCGCTGCGCGAGGGCGTCATCCTGCGCAGGCTCGATTGGCTGGGCGCCTGATGGCAGCTGCCCCGCTCACCGTCCCGCAGGGCCGCGTCGCGTTGTCCACCTCGTCGGTCTACCCGCTCGGCGTCGTCGACGGCTTCGCGATGGCCGACCGCCTCGGTTATGACGGCGTGGAGGTGATGGTCTGGACCGACCCGGTGAGTCAGGAGTCCGGGGCGCTGCGCCAGCTGGTCGACCACTACGGCATACCGATCGTGTCCGTCCATGCACCGACCCTCCTTCTGACACAACGCATCTGGGGCCCGGAGCCGTGGCCCAAAGTGGACAACTCCGTTGCGCTCGCCGAGGAGGTCGGTGCCCGGACGGTCGTGGTGCACCCGCCCTTCCGGTGGCAGCGCGAGTATGCCGCGGAGTTCGCCGCCGGCATCGCCGAACGCAACGCTCGCACCGACGTGCGCATCACGGTCGAGAACATGTTCCCGTGGCGCGCCCGTGGCCGCGAGATGCAGGCCTACCTGCCCGGGTGGGATCCGGTCGATCTCGACTACGAACACGTCACCCTCGACCTGTCGCACACCGCGACGGCCGGTTCGGACGCCCTGCGGATGGCCGCCGATCTGGGCGGCCGGCTCGCCCACATCCATCTGGCCGACGGTTCGGGGTCCTTCAAGGACGAGCACTTGGTCCCCGGTCGCGGGTCCCAGCCGTGCGCCACTCTGCTGGAGTCGTTGGCCGGGCGCGGCTACGCCGGCGACGTTGTCCTGGAGGTCGGCACCCGCAAGCTGTCCGCGGAGCAGCGGGAGCTGGATCTGGCCGAGGCCCTCGCCTTCGCGCGGCTGCATTTCGCCGCCCCGGCCGCGTCATGAACCGCACGACGGCCGCGCAGCAGTGCGCCATACGCTCGGTGGAGGACCACGAACCGTTGAAGGAGCCTGCGAAGTGATCGACCCCGGTGCGAGTCTGCGACAGGGACTGCTCGGCCTGAGCCGGCACGACTCGGTGCGGCGCGTCGTGCGCCATACGCCGGTCAGCCGCTCGGTGGCTCGTCGTTTCGTGGCCGGCACCACGGTCGAGGACTGCGTGCGAGCGGTCGCCGGCGTCGTCGCCGACGGTCGGCTGGCGACGATCGAGCTGCTCGGGCACCCGGTGCCCGACGGCGCCGAGGTCCGCCGCACCCGGGACGCGCACCTGGCGCTGCTGCGGGCGCTGCAGGACCGGGACCTGACCGCCCGGGGCGTCGCGGACCTGGTGATCGATCTCGACACCCTCGGCCGCGCACTGGCCGAGGACGGCGCCAAGATCGCCTTGGACAACGTGCTGCAGATCTGCGAGGCGGCGGCACGCGCCGGCACGACCGTGACCATCGCCCCGGCGGGTGCGGGCGCGGCCGACGCAACGCTCGACATCGTGCGCGACCTACGCAGCGACTTCCCCGACGTCGGCGCCACTCTGCCGGCCGAACTGCGCCGTACCGAGGCAGATTGCCGGGAGTTGGCGGGCGCCGGAAGCCGGGTCGTGCTGTGCGCGCGCACCCGGGCCGCCACCCACACCGAGCCCGGTTCCCGGGCCTTCCTCACCCGGCGCGAGGTGCAGCTGTCCTACGTGCGCTGCCTCAAGATCCTGCTCGAGGGGGAGGGACATCCGGTGATCGCGGCCCCGAACGCGGAGATCTTCGACATCGCGCGTTCGCTGGCCGACAAACAGCTGCGCGCGCCCGAATCCTTCGAGTTCGAGCTGCCGCTCGGCGTCCGGCCGCTGGAGCAACGACGACTTCTGCAGCTGGGCTACCAGGTGCGTGTTCTTGTCCCGTATGGCGAGGAATGGTCGCCCTACGTGATGCGGCTGCTGGCCGAGCACCCGGTCGACACGCTGCGGACCCGCTGACCCCCACGACGAAAGGCTGACCGAGATGCCCGACCACACTGCACCGTCCGACACGACGCAAGCGCGCATCGCTCTCCTCGGCGTCGGCATGATGGGCGAGGCCCTGCTGGCCGGCCTGGTCCGTGACGTGGATCCCACTCGCATCGTCGTCTCGGACCGGAGCACCGACCGGCAGGACCAGATCGCGCAGAAGTATGGCGTCCGTGCCGCCTCCGCCGCCGAAGCGGTCGAGAGCGCCGGCGCCGTCCTGGTGGCCGTGAAGCCGCACGACGTCGCCGCACTGCTGGACGAGGTCGGCAGCCACCTGCCCTCCGATGCGCTGGTCGTGTCCGTCGCCGCGGGCATCACTGCCGCGTCGCTGGAAGAACATCTGCCGGACGGCATCGCCGTGGTCCGGGCGATGCCCAACACCCCGGCACTGGTCGGCGAGGGTATGACGGCGATCAGCGCAGGCACCCACTGCGAAGCACGCCACCTGCAACAGGCACAGGATCTGCTCGCTGCCGCCGGCAAGGTCGTGGCCGTGCCGGAGGGCAAGCTCGACGCCATCACCGCGATCAGCGGCAGCGGCCCGGCATACGTCTTCTATGTCGTCGAGGCGATGGTCGAGGCCGGTGTGCTGCTCGGCATCCCGCGCGACACCTCCACCGAACTGGTCGTCCAGACGCTGTATGGCGCCGCGACCATGCTGAAGGAGACCGGCGACCACCCGACCCTGCTGCGCGAGCGGGTGTCCAGCCCCGGCGGCACCACCGTGGCGGCGCTGCGTCAGCTGGACGACCACAAGGTGCGGGCGGCGTTCGTCACCGCGATGGAGGCGGCTGCGCGGCGCTCGGCGGAGCTGGCCTCGGACCAGCGCTGAACACCGATCGTTATCGCGCCGGTGCCCTACGTTCACCACACCTGGTGACCGTGGCTGAGCGATACATGGGAGAGTTGTGCCCATGACTGACATCACGGTGCGCGCCCTCGGGGATGAGGAATGGCAGGTTTACCGGGACGTTCGATTGACTGCCCTGCGCGAAGCTCCTGACGCCTTCGCTGCATCGGTGTCGCAGGAGGAGAAGTTCGACGACGAGCTCTGGCAGGCCCGCGTGAAGCGGTCCCGGCGGCTGGTCGCCGAAGACGGCGACAAGGTCGTCGGTGTCGTCTCGGTCGGCAGCAAGGCCGAGAGTGACGACCGGGTGAGCGAGCTCTTCGGTCTGTGGGTCCACCCGGACCTGCGCGGCCAGGGTGTCGCCTGGAAGCTGGTGGACGCCGGCGTCCGGCAGGCCCGCCAGGACAACTACGACTTCGTTCTCTACTGGGTCGGCACGGACAACGGCCGCGCGGTCGCCTTCGCGTCCAGCTTCGGCTTCCGCCCGACCGACGGACGACGGCCGATGCAGAATTCGTCCGCCGACGACGGTGACGTGTCCGAGGACGAGATGGCGATGGTCTACCCGCTGGGCGACGACCCGGGCGCAGTGCCGAGCTCCGTGCTCTGAACGGCCACCGCCGATGACCGCCGTCAACCCCCGGGTGCGCGTCGTATGGGGTGAGGAGCTGACCGGCTACAACTTCGGTCCACAACACCCGATGAACCCGCTCCGGCTGGACCTGACGGCCCGGCTGTGCCGCGACCTCGGCGTCTTCGACGCTCCCGGGGTGGAGGTCGTGCCTCCGTCGTTGCCCGACGGCACCGACGACTTCCTGTCCTGGGTGCACCACCCGGACTACATCGACGCGGTCCGCGCCGCGTCGGCCGACCCGCGGGCGGCCGACCCGGCATACGGGCTGGGCACCGAGGACGACCCCGCGTTCATCGGCATGCACGATGTGTCGGCGCTCATCGCCGGCTCCACCGTGCGGCTCGCCCAGGACGTATGGCGCGGCGAGATCGACCACGGCGTCAACTTCTGCGGCGGCCTCCACCACGCCATGCCCGCCAGCGCGTCGGGTTTCTGCATCTACAACGACGCGGCGCTCGGCATCCAGTGGCTGCTGGACAACGGCGCCGAACGGGTCGCCTATGTCGACATCGACGTCCATCACGGCGACGGCGTCGAGCGCGTCTTCTGGGACGACCCCCGGGTGCTGACGATCTCCCTCCACGAGACCGGCCGGGTCCTCTTTCCCGGCACCGGTTTCCCCGGAGAGTTCGGTGGACCCGAAGCGCAGGGCAGCGCGGTCAATGTGGCGCTGCCGCCGGGCGCTCGCGACGCCGGCTGGCTGCGTGCCCTGCACGCCGTCGTACCGCCGTTGGTGCGCGCCTTCGCACCCGACGTGCTGGTCACCCAGCAGGGCTGCGACTCCCACTACGCCGACCCGCTGGCACACATGGCCCTGTCCATCGACGCGCAGCGCACGGCATACCAGACGCTGCATCAACTGGCGCACGACGTCTGCGACGGCAAATGGGTCGCACTCGGGGGTGGCGGCTACGAACTCATCGACGTCGTCCCGCGCGCGTGGACCCACCTGACCGCGATCGCCGCCCACCGGCCCATCGACCTGGAGACCGAGGTTCCGGCCGTATGGCGCGACCACGTCCAGGCGACCTTCGACCGCCCCGGGCCGCCCCGGATGGGCGACGGTCAGGCGGAGAACGGCCATGTCTGGTGGCGTTCCTGGGAGAGCGGCGTCGACCCGGCCAGCCCGGTGGATCAGTCCGTCCTCGCGACCCGCGAAGCCGTCTTCCCCCTGCATGCCCTCGACGTCTGGTTCGACTGAATCTTCTGCTTCGACTCCTCGCGCGGCGACCGGCGGCGCGGCTCGCGAGCTCGCTCGCGCCACCGTTCGCCGCGGTCGTCGTCTCCCGGCGGTCCGCTTGTCGTGCGGTTGGTTGCCGTGCGCGGTGCCGGGAGGGTGCAGTTTTCGGGCGCGGTGGTGTCATGAAGCGGCAACGGTCGCCGGAAGGCGCAGCCGCCCTCGCCACACCGGCAACGCGGGAAACACTGGGCTCAGCGGGCCGGTCGCCACATTTTTCTCACCAGTATCGGCGTGTCAGGTGGACATTTCCCCCACTCGGACTTTCCACGGACACTCCGGACCCTCTATCGTTGCCCAGCAAGACACCTGTGTCGTTGGAGAAGGGTTGGCACAAGCCATGACCGAAGAGCGTCAGCCGGGCGAGGTCACGTTCATGACCGTCGCCGAGGTCGCCGCCATCATGCGCGTCTCGAAGATGACGGTGTACCGGCTGGTCCACTCCGGCGAGTTGCCCGCCGTGCGGGTCGGTCGATCGTTCCGGGTGCCGGAGGATGCGGTTTCCGAATACCTCAGCCAGTCCTACATGGGCACCGCCTGAGCGCGGAAGCACCGGTGGCCGCCCTCGATTCGTCGGCGGTCACTGCCATGGCGTAGCCTTGGGCGGCGGATCGCGTCCCACCACGGGCGCGATGGCATCGAGGCTTCGCGACCGGATGGGCGCCACGGCCCACCGGTTCCAATCAGCAATTTCAGGAAGAGCGTACGCATGGGTTCAGTCGTCAAGAAGCGCCGTAAGCGGATGGCCAAGAAGAAGCACCGCAAGCTGCTTCGCAAGACGCGTCACCAGCGCCGCAACAAGAAGTAAGGCGCTCCGCGCACGGCCGAGCGCCTGCGCCGTCGACGCGGCCGAGCCCCGGACAGCCCAGCAGGGTCCCGGGGCTCCGTCATATCCCGTGCGGTGCAACGCCATACGCCCGGCACATCCGGGCGGGCTAGGATCGGCGCGCAGTGAGTCACCACCGAGGAGGGCAGATGGGCCGAGTCGTGCTGGTCACCGGTGTGTCTCGTCTGGTCGGCGGGATGACCTGTCGCGCGCTTGCTGCCGACCCCGCCCTCGACCGGGTCATCGCCGTCGACACCGTGCCGCCGCTGCACAACCTCGGCCGCGCCGACTTCATCCGGGCGGACATCCGCAACCCGATCATGGGCAAGATCCTGGCCCAGGAGAAGGTCGACACCGTCCTGCACCTGGGCGTGATCATGACGCCCAAGCAGGCCGGCGGGCGCACCTTGCAGAAGGAGATCAACGTCATCGGCACCATGCAGCTGCTCGCTGCGTGCCAGAAGGCGGACTCGGTGCAGCGCCTGGTGGTCAAATCCTCGTCCTCGGTCTACGGTTGCTCGCCCCGTAACCCGGCGATGTTCACCGAGGACATGAGCGCGCGGCGCAACCCGACCGGCGGCTTCGGCCGCGACTCGGTGGAGGTCGAGACCTACGTGCGCGGTCTCGCCCGCCGTCGCCCGGACATCGACGTCACCCTGCTGCGTATGGCGAACCTCGTCGGTCCCGGCCTGCGCACCACCTTCTCCGAATACTTCTCGCTGCCGGTGCTGCCGGTCCCGCTCGGGTATGACGGCCGCTTCCAAGTGCTGCACATCGACGACGCGGTGCAGGTCCTGCGACGCACGGCCCACGCCGACGCGCTCTCCGGCACGATCAACATCGCCGGGGACGGGATGCTCACCGTCCGGCAGGCGGCCCGGATCGCGGGCAAGCCGGTCGTGAGCGTGCTCGCGCAGGCGGCGCCGCTGATCCAGCAGGCCAGCGGCTTGCTGGGCAGCAGTGGTGCGTTCGACGCCGAGCAGATGCAGTTCCTGCAGTTCGGCCGCGGCATGGACACCACGCGCATGCGCACGCTGCTCGGCTTCGTCCCGGAGCACACCACGCGCGAGGCGTTCACCGAAGTGCTCGGAGCGCCCGGCCGTCGCCACGTCGTCAACCCGGGAGAAGCACGTGTCTGACGAACGCCCCGCCGCGAAGAAGACGCCGTCGAAGACGGCCGCCGCAGCCGGCAGGTCCGCTGCCAGGAAGACGCCGGCCCAGAAGACAACGGCCCGGAAGACACCGGCCGAGAAACCCGTAGCCAAGAAACCCGTAGCCAAGAAATCCGCGGCCCGGCAGACACCGGCCGCCCGGAAGGTTGCGCCGCAGCAGCCCGCGGGTGCCCGACCGTCTCGCAAGAACATCGGCGCCACGGCCCGCCGCACCGCCGCGCGGCGGGACGAGCACCCGGCGCCCGACGGCGGCCCGGCCCTGCGGGTCGTGCCCGATCCGCCGGAGGTCGCCGACGTCCAGTCGTCGCCGACATCGTTGTCTACACCGTCGCCTTCCGACTTTCAGGGCCTGGTCGACGTCCTCGTCGAGGGCCTGCGCAAGGCCGGCGATCTCGTCGGCATCGAGGGCGACGACCTCGACCGGCGGATCGCCGCAGCGCTGGCCTTCCTGCGTCGGCGACTCACCGGCGACTACGAGATCGACGACTTCGGCTTCGACCGTGACTTCACCGAGCAGGTGTGGCTGCCCCTGCTGCGTCCGCTCTACCGCCGCTGGTTCCGGGTGGAAGTGCGCGGCATCCAGCACGTCCCGGACGACGGACCCGCGCTGGTGGTGGCCAATCACTCCGGCACGCTGCCCATCGACGGACTGATGACGCAGGTCGCCATACACGACGAGCACCCCAAGCACCGGCACGTCCGGATGCTCGGCGCCGATCTGGTCTTCGAGTCACCGGTGATCGGTGAACTCAGCCGCAAGGCGGGCACCACGCTGGCGTCCAACTCCGACATCGAGCGGCTCTTCGCGGCGGGCGAACTCGCGGCCGTGTTCCCCGAGGGGTTCAAGGGCGTCGGCAAGCCCTACTCCGAGCGGTACCAGTTGCAACGCTTCGGCCGCGGCGGCTTCGTGTCCGCTGCGTTGCGCGCCGAGGTCCCGATCATCCCGTGCGCCATCGTCGGCGCCGAGGAGATCTTCCCGATGATCGGCAACATCAAGGGTCTGGCGCGCGTGCTCGGGTTCCCCTACTTCCCGGTGACGCCGTTCTTCCCGCTGTTCGGCCTGGCCGGACTCGTCCCGCTGCCGAGCAAGTGGATCATCGAATTCGGCGCGCCTGTCGACACCGACACCTACGGTGCCGCCGCGGCCGACGACCCGATGCTGGTCTTCGACCTCACCGACCAGGTCCGCGAGACGATCCAGCAGTCGCTGTATTCGCTGCTGCTGCAACGCCGTTCGATCTTCTTCTGAACCCCACCACGTCCTTCCCGCCCCTTCGGACGCTTCGCGGGGGCCCGGTCAGTCGGAGGCTGTCTTGCCAGACCCACGCATCACGCTCATCGGCAAGCCCGGCTGCCACCTGTGCGACGACGCGCGCGCGGTGATCGAGCGGGTCTGCGCGGACACGGGGGAGAGCTTCACCGAACACGACATCCTGCAGGAGCCGGAGCTTCTCGCGGCATACGCCGAACAGATCCCGGTCATCCTGGTCGACGGCAAGCAGCACGACTACTGGCGGGTCGACGAGCAGCGGCTGCGCACGGCGCTGTCCCGCCGGCGGCTGTTCGGCAGGCGTTGACACCGGAGCCCGGCAACGCCGAAATGTCGCGGCCCGGCGCGTGTTCCGCTACCACGGCGCCACCTCGCGGCACCACCCGACCCCCGTTTAGCACTTTTGCCGGGAATTAGCGACTTTGTGCCCGCGTTCACAAAGACCTACAGTCAGGGGGTCATTGATCCTCTGTGGCCGACGTTTGGTATACGCCTGCCCAAGACGCATGAGGAGTCGAAGCGCCAGTGAGCACCGCATCGGCCGCCCGTCGGGAGATTCCCGAAGCCACCGTGGCTCGGCTACCGCTCTATCTGCGTGCTCTGGCGGCTCTCGACACCCGTGGCGTCGAGGTCGTCTCGTCCGAGGAACTCGCCGAGGCGGCGGGTGTGCGCTCCACCGGCTTGCGCAAAGACCTGTCCCACCTGGGCTCCTACGGCGTCCGCGGCGTCGGGTATGACGTCGGCCGCCTCACCGAGGAGATCTCCCGCGAGCTCGGCCTGCACCACGACTGGTCCGTCGCGATCATCGGCATGGGCAACCTGGGTCACGCACTGGCGGCATACGGCGGTTTCGCCACCCGCGGTTTCAGCGTCCGCTGGCTGGTCGACGAGGACCCGGCCGTGATCGGCACCCAGATCGCCGGACTGCAGGTCATCGACTTCGCCGGGCTCGCGGAGCAGGCGCCGGAGAGCATCATCGCCGTGCTCGCGACACCGCCGCACGCGGCGCAACAGGCCGCCGATCAGGCCATCGCCCTCGGTGTCCGGTCCATCCTCAACTTCGCGCCGTGCGTGATCACCGTCCCCGACGGGGTAGAGGTGCGCAAGGTGGATCTCGCCACCGAGCTGCAGATCCTCGCCTTCCACGAGCAACGCGGCCGGGACGACGCGCTGGACGCGATCGAGGAGTCGCGAGGACTGCGTCGAGTGTCTTCGAGGGGTGAGCAATGAGTCTGATCGTGATCGGTATGTCGCACCGGACGACCGGTGTCGACCTGCTGGAGCGCGTCGTCCTGACCGACGAGCAGAGTCGGCGGCTGGTCGACTCCCTCGCGCTCAACGAACACGTCAACGCGACCGTGGTGGTCTCCACGTGCAACCGCGTGGAGATCTATGCCGACGTCGAGACCTTCCACGGTGCAGTGACCGGCATCACCGAATCCCTTGCGGTCACAACCGGTTTGGCCGTCGACCAGTTGCGCGATCACCTCTACGTCCACTTCGAGGACCGCGCCGTCGCCCACGCCTTCCAGGTCGCGTCCGGCCTGGACTCGGTCGCTGTCGGCGAGGCCCAGATTCTCGGTCAGCTGCGTGACGCGTTGCGCGTGGCCCAGGATGGCGATCACCTCGACCCGTCGTTGTCCGCCCTGATGCAGCACGCTCTGCGGGTCGGCAAACGGGTCCACTCCGAGACCGACATCGACACGGTCAGCCGGTCGCTCGTCGAGCGGTCGCTGGTGGTCGCGCAGACCGTGCTGGGCGAGCTGGGCGCCCAACGTGCCCTCGTCGTCGGTGCCGGCGCGATGAGCGGTCTGGCCGCCCACACGCTCGCCCGCGCCGGCGTCGGAAGCCTGACCGTCATCAACCGCACACCGGCCAAGGCCGCTCGCCTCGCCGAGGCGACCGGCGGAGCCGCACGTGACTGGGCCGATCTGGCCGAGGCGGTCACGCAGGCGGATCTGGTGGTCTCCTGCACCGGGGCCGTCGGTCACGTGCTCGACGCTCACACCGTGCGCCCCTCCGAAACACCCACGCTGCTGGTCGATCTGGCGCTGCCGCGCGATGTCGACCCACGGCTGGCAGACCTGCCCGGCATCGCTCTGATCTCGCTGGAGGACCTCAGCGCTGCGGTCGCCGACGACGCCGAGAAGACCCAGCTGACCGCAGCCCATGAGCTGGTCAGCGCCGAGGTGGCCGAGTTCCTCGTTGTGCGCCGAGCAGCTGCCGTCGCGCCCGCCGTCGCCGAGCTGCGCGCTCGCGCCGCCGATGTCGTGGCAGCCGAGCTGTCCCGCCTCGAGCAGCGCACCGAACTCACCGAGCACGACCAGGCCCAGGTGCAGCGGACCGTCCACCGGGTGGTCGAGAAGATCCTGCACACGCCGACCGTGCGCATCAAGCAGCTCGCCGGTGAGGAGCAGGGCGGTCAGGACTATGCCGCGCTGCTGCGCATGTTGTTCGACCTCGACCCGCACGAGTCGCGTGTCTCGCAGATCCCCCACACCGGGGTCCCCGCGAAGTATTCGGGGGAGCGAAGCGGGGGAGAAACTTCGTGGGGTGTTGAAGAACCCGCCGGAGGTGAGCCGCGATGAAGATCGTCATCGGCTCCCGCCGCAGCACACTGGCGATGACCCAGACCGGTCTGATCGCTGATCGGCTCCAGGCGATGGGTCACCAGACCGAGATCGCCCCGATCGTCACCGAGGGCGACACCAACCGCGCCCCGCTGACCCAGCTCGGTGGGACGGGCGTCTTCGCCACCGCGATCCGGAATGCGCTGCGCGCGCACGAGATCGACCTCACGGTGCACTCGTTGAAGGACCTGCCGGTCGCGCCGGCACCCGGGCTGACCATCGCCGCCATACCCGCTCGCGAGGATCCGCGCGATGCGTTGATCGCCCGGGACGGCCTGACGCTCGGCGAGCTGCCCGCCGGTGCCGTCGTCGGCACCGGGTCCCCGCGCCGGGTCGCCCAGCTCGCGGCGCTCGGCCTCGGTCTGGAGTTCCGCGCCATACGCGGCAACATCGATCGGCGCATCGACTTCGTCCGCTCCGGCGAACTCGACGCGATCGTGCTGGCCCGCGCCGGGCTGTCACGGGTCGGCCGGACCGCGCAGATCACCGAATCCATCGACCCGCTCCAGATGCTGCCCGCCCCCGGGCAGGGAGCGCTCGCGCTCGAGATCCGCAGCGACGACGAGGAGCTGTACGACGTCGTGCGACAACTCGACGACGCGGACACCCGCGCGGCCGTCACCGCCGAACGCGCGGTGCTCGCGCGGCTGGAGGCCGGCTGCTCGGCACCGCTCGGTGCCCTCGCCGAGATCGGCGAGGACGTCGACGGCAGCCTGGAGATCTCATTGCGCGCGTTCGTCGGTCGTCCCGACGGCACCTTCGACCTGCGGCGGTCCCAGACCGGACCGTTCGACCACCCCGAACGACTCGGTCACGACGTCGCAGAGTTACTGCTCGCCGACGGAGCGCTGGACGCGTTCCCGTCGGACGGGCAAGCACCAGAGCCGGCACCCGGCGGACTCTTACCAAGGGACGCAGATCCCGTCACCGTCCACCACCCCCCAGCGCCGCGGAGCGTGAACAAGTGAGTACAACCAAGACCCGCAAGACCCTGCCCCAGATCGCCTTCATCGGCTCCGGCCCGGGCGACCCGTCACTGGTCACGGTCCGGGCGGCCAGGCTGCTGCGCGAGGCCGATGTCATCATCATCGACCAGGTCGCGCGTGAGGACTTCGTCGCCGCCTTCGCCCGTGCGGACGTCGAGATCGTCGACGCCGGTCACGGCGAGACCGGCCAGCCGCTCACCACGGCGTCGCGCGCGAAGCTGGTCGTGCGCACCGCCAAGGCCGCCGCGCGCACGGACGGCACCGTCGGTCTGGTCGTGCGATTGATGGACGGCGACCCGGCCACGTTCAACGGCCTGGCCGAGGAGTGCCTGGCCTGCCACAAGGCGGATCTGCCCTTCGAGATCGTCCCCGGCGTCAGCGCGGTCAGCGCGGTGCCGTCATACGCCGGCATCCCGCTGGTCGGCAGCGGCGCCCGGACCGTGCACGTCCTGTCGGCGGCCGACGAGAAGACCGACTGGGCCGGCGCGGTCGCCAAGGACGCCACCGCAGTCGTGCTCGGCACCGCCGAGTCCGTGCCCGCCGGCCTGGCGAAGCTGTTGGCCGCCGGGCGCGACGCCGACGCCCCGGTCTCGCTGAGCACCGACGGCACCACCATCCGGCAGGCGACGCGCGTGACCACCCTCGGCGAGGTCGCGGCGGCAGTGAAGGCCCAGCCGCTGACCGGCCAGGTCGTCGCCGTCGTCGGCGCGGTCGTCGCCATGCGCGAGCAGCTGTCCTGGTGGGAGACCAAGCCGCTGTTCGGCTGGAACGTCCTGGTGCCGCGCACCAAGGAGCAGTCCGGCACGATGACCGACCGGCTGGCCTCACACGGAGCCGCGAGCGACGTGGTCCCGACCATCAGTGTCGAGCCGCCGCGGACACCGCAGCAGATGGAGCGTGCGATCAAGGGCCTGGTCACCGGGCGCTATGAGTGGATCGGTTTCACCTCCGCCAACGCCGTGCGTGCGGTGCGCGAGAAGTTCGTCGAATTCGGCCTGGACGCAAGGGCTTTCGCCGGCCTCAAGATCGCCGCTGTCGGGGGTGTCACCGCCGAGGCGCTGCGCGAGTGGGGCCTGGAGCCCGACCTGGTGCCGGCCGGTGAGCAGTCGGCCAAGGGGCTGCTGGAGGAGTGGCCGCCGTATGACGACGTCCTCGACCCGATCAACCGGGTCTTCCTGCCCCGCGCCGACATCGCCACCGACACGCTCGTCGCGGGTCTGCAGGACATGGGCTGGGAGGTCGACGACGTCACCGCTTACCGAACCGTGCGCGCCGCCCCGCCCGCGCCCGAGGTCCGCGAGGCCATCAAGACCGGCAAGTTCGACGCGGTGTGCTTCACCTCCAGCTCCACGGTGCGCAACCTGGTCGGCATCGCCGGGAAGCCGCACGCCACCACGGTGATCGCGTGCATCGGCCCGGCAACCGCCAAGACCGCCGAGGAGCACGGCCTGCGCGTCGACGTGCTGGCCACCGAGCCGAGCGCCGAGGCGCTGGTCGACGCGCTCGCCGATTACGGCCGCGGCCTGGCCCTGACCGCGGCCGAGAACGGCGAGCCGGTGCGGCGTCCCAGTGAGCGCAAGTCCTCCTCCCGCCGAAAGGCCAAGGCGTCCAGATGAGAACCCCACAAAGTTCTCCGCTCCTTCGTCGCTCCGATACTTTGCGAGGACCCCAACGATGAGCGCCGAGAAGGTCACCGGCACCGCCGAGACCCGGGCCGCGGCACGTCATCGCGCGGCGAGCCGGAACCCGTGGGCACTGCCCGCGGGTTCGGCCCGTCCCCGACGGCTGCGCACCACGGCAGCGATGCGCCGGATGGTCGCCGAGACCCGCCTGCACCCGGCCGATCTGGTGCTGCCGATGTTCGTCAAGGAGGGCATCGACGCACCGATCCCGTTGCAGTCGATGCCCGGCGTCGAGCAGCACACGCTCGACTCGCTGGTGAAGGCCGCCCGTGCGGCGGTCGACGCCGGTGTCGGCGGGCTGATGATCTTCGGCGTGCCTGCCGAGCGCGACGAGATCGGTTCCGGCGCAACGGATCCGAGCGGCATCTTGAACGTGGCGCTGCGTCGCCTGCGGGACGAGCTGGGCGACGACACCGTGCTGATGTCCGACTTGTGCCTGGACGAGTTCACCTCGCACGGACACTGCGGCGTGCTCGACGGGCACGGCCGGGTCGACAACGACGCGACCCTGCAGCGGTATGCCGACATGGCGGTCGCGCAGGCCGAGGCCGGCGTGCACCTCGTGGGTCCCTCCGGGATGATGGACGGCCAGGTCGCCGTCATACGCCGTGCGCTCGACGAGGCCGGTCACACCGACGTCGGGATCCTGGCGTATGCCGTCAAGTACGCCTCGGCGGCATACGGGCCCTTCCGGGAGGCCGTGGAGTCGACGCTGCAGGGTGACCGGCGCACGTATCAGCAGGACAGTGCCAACCGGACGGAGGCGCTGCGAGAGGTGCAGCTCGACCTCGCCGAGGGCGCCGACCTGGTGATGGTCAAGCCAGCCCTGCCCTATCTGGACATCATCCGGGACGTGCGCGAGGTCAGCGACGTGCCCGTCGCGGCATACCAGATCAGCGGCGAGATGGCGATGATCGAGGCGGCTGCTGCGAACGGCTGGATCGACCGGGACGCCATGGTCATGGAGGCGCTGACCTCGATCCGTCGAGCCGGCGCGCAGATCATCCTGACCTACTACGCGACCGAGATCGCCCGCCGCCTGCAGCACTGAGCGGACACCGCACCGAGCGGACACCGCACCGAGCGGACAGGAAAAACGGCCGGAATCCGGCCGTTTTTCCTGTCCGCTCGGTGTTTTCCCGTCCGCTCGGTGAGAAGGGTGGGAAGGGGGCTTCGCGGCGAGGAAGGCGCGACACGCAGCCACCAGAACGCGAGCGGGACCAGGCACTCGGGGGTATGCCGGTCCCGCTCGCGGGATCTGGGAAGCGTGACCGCCGAGCCGGCCAGGCTCAGCGGGTCACGCCCGGGTGGTGAAAACCGATCAGGCCTTCACGAACTGCAGGTCGAGGATGATCTTGACCTTGTCGCCGACGACCACGCCGCCGCCCTGCAGCGGCATCTCGATGTCCACGCCGAACTCCTTGCGGTTGATCTCGACGGTCGCCTCGAAGCCGGCGCGGGTGCCGCCCCAGGCGTCCGGGCCCACGCCGCCGAACTCGACGTCGAAGGTGACGGGCTTGGTGACGTTCTTGATCGTCAGGTCACCGGTCAGCTCCGTGGGCGTGACCTTGGTCGACGTGAAGGTCATGGTCGGGTAGGTCTCGACCTCGAAGAAGTCGTTGGTCCGCAGGTGGTTGTCACGGTCGGCGACACCGGTGTTGATCGACGCCATGGTGACCTGGGCCTCGACGCTGGAGTCCTCGAGCTGCTCGGCGACCTCGAGGGTCGCGGTGAACTCGTCGAACTTGCCCTTGACCTTGCTGACCATCAGGTGGCGGACCTGGAAGCCGAATTCGCTGTGCGCCGGGTCGAGGTTCCAGGTGCCGGTGGCCAGGCCGTCGAGCGTGGTGGAAGCGGTGGTGTTGGTCATGGTGCTCCTTCGTGGTGAAGTGGAAGTGCGTGGTGCCGCGGTTGCCCAGATCGGCAACTATCATGCACAACAGTTGTTGAGATTTCAATTATTCCCGTTCCATGGCGGAAATTCGTCCCTCTATGCTGTGAACGTGTTCGAGACACCGTCCGCCTCCTCGACGTCGTCGATACCCACCACGACGTCGTCGACATCCCCCGCCGACGACGGGGAGGTGCCGTGGCTGACCGACGACGAGCAGTTCGCGTGGCGCGCCTATCTGCGCGGTAGCCGGGCCTTGGAGGCGGTGCTGGACGCCGAGTTGCAGGATTTCGGTATGTCGCTGGCCGAGTACGAGCTGCTGTCCATGCTCTCGGAGTCGCCGTGCCTCGCGATGCGGATGAGCAAGCTGGCCGACCAGACCGTGCAGTCCCGCAGCCGGGTGACGCACACCGCCACCCGGCTGGAACGCCGCGGCTGGGTCGAGCGCAAGCCGGCACCCGATGACGGGCGCGGCATACAACTGCTGTTGACCGACGACGGCCTGGCGGCGGTGCGGTCGGCCGCCCGGGTCCACGCCACCGGGGTGCAGGAGCACCTGATCCGGCAGATGGACCCCGCGCTGTTCCGGTCCCTGGGCGACGCGATGGACAAGGTGTGCACGCATCTGCTCGGCGACCCGGTCGACAACTACAACCCGTAGGATTTCGCGCCGGGCCGCCTGAGACAATGGCGGTATGACGAGCACGCCCACCGACCAGACGACTGTTCGTGACGAGGCATCGGCGGCTCTGCTGCAGCGCGCCCGGGCAGTCACTCCCGGCGGGGTCAACTCGCCGGTCCGTGCCTTCCGGGCGGTCGGCGGCACCCCGCGCTTCATCGCCTCCGCACAGGGTCCCTGGCTCACCGACGTCGACGGCAACCGCTACGTGGACCTGATCTGCTCGTGGGGGCCGATGATCCTCGGGCACGCACACCCGTCGGTCCTGGAAGCCGTGCAGGCCGCCGCGACGAAGGGCTTCAGCTTCGGCACGCCGAGCGCGAACGAGGTCGCCCTCGCCGAGGAGATCGTGTCTCGCGTCGAGCCGTTGGAGCAGGTACGGCTGGTCAACAGCGGCACCGAGGCCACGATGTCGGCGTTGCGGCTGGCGCGCGGTGTCACCGGGCGCAGCACGGTGGTGAAGTTCGCCGGTTGTTATCACGGTCACGTCGACCCGCTGCTGGCCGCGGCCGGCTCCGGCGTCGCCACGTTCGCGCTGCCCGACTCCGCCGGGGTGCCGGCGTCGGCCGCGCACGAGACGATCGTGTTGCCCTACAACGACATCCAGGCGGTCGAGGCGGCCTTCGCCGAACACGGTGACGAGATCGCCTGCGTCATCACCGAGGCCTCCCCGGGCAACATGGGCGTCGTACCGCCCGCTCCTGGTTTCACCAGCGCGCTGCGCCGCATCACCCGTGCGCACGGCGCGCTGCTGATCTCCGACGAGGTCATGACCGGTTTCCGCTGCTCGCCCGCCGGCTGGTACGGCCTGGAGGGTGAACCCGAGGGCGGCGCACCCGATCTGTTCACCTTCGGCAAGGTCATGGGCGGCGGCTTCCCGGCCGCTGCCTTCGGCGGCAGCGCCGAGCTGATGGCGAATCTCGCACCGGACGGACCCGTCTACCAGGCGGGCACTCTGTCGGGGAACCCGGTCGCGACTGCGGCCGGCCTGGCCACGCTGCGCGGTTGTACCCCCGAGGTCTACGACCGCATCGGTGTCGTGGCGCAGACCATCGCCGACGCCGCCTCCGCCGAGCTGACGCGCGCGGGCGTCCCGCACACGGTGCAGTGGGCCGGCTCGATGTTCTCGGTCTTCTTCACGAGCGGTGCGGTGCGCAACTACGAGGATGCCAAGGCGCAGGACACCGAGGCGTTCGGCCGGTTCTTCCACGCCATGCTGGACCAGGGGGTGCATCTGCCGCCGAGCTCGTTCGAGGCGTGGTTCGTCAGCGCCGCCCACGACGACGCCGCGGTCGAGCACGTTCTCGCCGCCCTGCCCGCGGCCGCTGCTGCGGCCGGCGCCGCGAACTGAACGACTCCTGAGAAGGCGACACAGGATCCGATGCGACACTCCGACCGTGTTTTTCGTATGGCGCACTGGCCCCGATACGGCGCACCCCGGGGGACTCACCCGTTCGACCAGCCGACGGGGTGGAGGGCGCGATGACTGAGACAGTGGTCCACCTCGTCCGCCACGGTGAGGTCGACAACCCCGGTGGCGTGCTCTACGGCCGGATGCCCGGCTTCCACCTGTCCGAGCTCGGCCGGCAGATGGCCGCGCGCACGGCGGCATACCTGGCCGAACGCGACATCACGCACCTCGTCTCCTCGCCGCTGGAGCGGGCCCAGGAGACCATCGAGCCACTCGCCGAAGCGCTCAAGCTCCCGGTGAAGCTGGACGACCGGGTGGTCGAGGCCGGCAACGACTTCGAGGGCCTGACCGTCGGCAAGAACCCCAAACAGCTTCTCAATCCACGGTTCTGGGGCAAACTGACCAACCCGTTGAAGCCCAGCTGGGGCGAGCCGTATGCCGAGATCGCCGAGCGGATGGAAGCGGCGACCCGGGACGCGCGCGCCGCCGCCGACGGCCACGAGGCCGTGATCGTCAGCCACCAGCTGCCCGTCTGGGTGGCACGCACGCACTTCGAGCAGAAGCGGCTGTGGCACGACCCGCGCCGCCGGCAGTGCACCCTGGCGTCGGTCACCAGCATCGTCTTCGACGATGATCGGTTCAGCCGCATCGAATACGCCGAGCCGTCCCGCGCGCTGTTGCCGGGCGCCAGCGAGGCCGCCGGCTCGGCGATGGGAAAGGCATGAGCACGCGAGTGGCGCGCACCCGCCGAGTGGTGCCCGCGCTCGCGCTGGCGTGCGTGACGGCCCTGGGGCTCGCGGCCTGCAGCAGCGACGGCAACTCGATCAGCAAGCAGGCCAACCAGGGTTCGGACAAGAACTACCTCGCCGGTGACGGCACGCTCGCCCAGCTCGCACCCGGTGACCGTGGCAAGCCCGTGACGCTCAGCGGCAAGCTGCTGGACGGCACCCCGTGGTCGACGAAGGATCACCCGGGCACGGTGATCGTCGTCAACGTCTGGGGCTCCTGGTGTCCGCCGTGCAAGGCCGAGACCCCCGACCTGCAGAAGGCGTGGGAGAAGCTGCAGCCCGAAGGCGTGCTGATGGTCGGCGTCGACCGGCAGGAGGGTCCGCAGACGGCCGCGGCATACCTGAAGACCGCCGGTGTCACCTACCCGTCGTTGCAGGACGACGGCGGCGCTGCGCTGGTCGCGCTGCAGGGCAAGGCCTCGGCCACCCCCTCGACACTGGTGCTCGACCAGCAGCACCGCATCGCCGCGCGCGTCTCCGGACCGACCACCACGTCGACCCTCGTCGGTCTCGTCGACGACGTCCTGCACCAGGCGAAGGGCTGACGGGACAATGACCGCCGACGCCGCGCAGACGGTTGCCACGGGCAGCCTGCCGATCGCCGTACTGCTGGCGCTCGTCGCAGGTGTGGTGTCGTTCGCGTCGCCGTGCGTATTGCCGCTGGTGCCAGGCTTCCTCGGCTATGTGACCGGGCTGACCGACGAGCGGCGCAGGACCCGCCTGGTCACCGGTGCGTTCCTCTTCGTGCTCGGCTTCTCGGTCGTGCTGGTGAGCGTCGCGGCGGCATACAGCTGGGTGGTCAACTTGCGATACCTGCACCAGGACGCGATGATCCGGGTCAGCGGCGTGATCGTGATCCTGCTGGCGCTGGTCTACCTCGGCTTCATCGGGCAGCGCGGCATCCCGGTGCGCTGGAAGCCGTCCGCCGGGCTGCTGGGCGCACCCTTGCTCGGCGCCGTGTTCGGCCTGAGCGCCAGCCCCTGCGTGGGCCCGGTGTATGGCGCGATCCTCAACCTGGCCAACCCGATCGGGCGCTCCGGAGCCTCGCGTGGCGTGACGCTGGCGGCGTTCTACTGCCTCGGGCTCGGCATCCCCTTCCTGCTCATCGCGGCCGGCTGGTCGCGCGCTGAGTCCTGGTCGCGCTGGCTGCGTGACCACCACCGGCCGATCCAACTGGTCGGTGGCACCCTCATGCTGGTCGTCGGTCTGATCATGGTGTCGGGGCAGTGGTTGCACCTGATCTCCTGGGTACAGGTCCGGCTCACCGGCTCCGACACGTTCGTACCGGTGATCTGATTGACCGACCTCAAGACCACGTCCCGCTCCGGCCGCAAGCAGCCGGTCCTGGCGCCGAAGATCGGCTTCGTGGGCATGCTGCGCTGGCTGTGGCGTCAGCTGACGTCGATGCGCACGGCGCTCTTCCTGCTGCTGCTGGTCGCGGTCGCGGCCGTGCCCGGGTCGATCTTCCCCCAGCGCAGCATCGACGCCGGACGCGTGACGACCTACCTGCAGGAGCACCGCACGATCGGGCCCTGGCTGGACAAGCTGAGCATGTTCGACGTCTTCGCCGCACCGTGGTTCGCGGCGATCTACATCCTGCTGCTGATCTCGCTGGTCGGCTGCGTGCTGCCCCGCTGCGTCGTGCATGCCAAGGCGCTGCGCTCCCCGCTGCCGCGAGTGCCCAAGCGGCTGACCCGGCTGCCCGCAACGGCCGAGCGGACCGTCGACGCGAGCACCGCCGACCTGGTCGAGGCGGCCCGCCAGACATTGCGCCGCAAGGGATACCGGGTGCGGGTCGACGATGCCGTCGACGGCGAACAGGCGCTGGCCGCAGAGGGTGGCCGGCTCCGGGAGACCGGCAACCTGCTCTTCCACCTGTGCCTGTTGATCCTGGTGCTGGCCGTCGCCGCGGATCACCTGATGGGTTGGCGCGGCGACGTCATCGTGCCGGAGGGCGGCGACTCGTTCGTCAGCGCCGTCGGCAGCTACAACACGCTCGACCTGGGCCCGTGGGTCAACACCGACGACATCAAGCCCTGGACGCTGAAGGTCGACAAGCTGGACGTGACGTTCGAGAAGAACGTCCCCAAGGACTCACCGCAGTTCGGCCAGCCGCGCAATTTCATCGCCTCGGTGACCACCTCCGCGGAGCCGGGCGGCAAGACCACCGACCGCACGCTCGCGGTCAACGACGCGGTGAAGCTGGACGGCACGTCGGTCTACCTGCTCGGCAACGGCTACGCACCGGTGATCACCGTCAAGGACCCGAAGGGCAAGGTGCTCTACCACCAGGCGACACCGTTCCTGCCACAGGACAACGCCTACCGGTCGGTGGGCGCGATCAAGGTGCCGGCCGCCTCGCCGCAGGAACTCGGCTTCTTCGGCTTCTTCCTGCCGACCGCGGCCTTCGACGACACGATGGGCCCGATCTCCACGTATGCCGGCCTCGACAACCCGGCGCTGGTCGTCGGGGCCTACCGCGGCCAGCTGTTCCCCGACGGCACCCCGCAGTCGGTCTACACGCTCAACACCCAGAAGATGACCCAGGTCAAACAGGGCAAGACGCCCTGGCGCGCGGTGGTGCGTCCTGGTCAGACGGTCCGGTTGCCGGACGGCACGACGATCTCGATGAGCAAGAACATCCCGCGATGGGCGGGTCTGTCGGCCCGCTACGACCCGGGCAAGGGCACCGCGCTGGTGTCGGCCCTGCTCGGGCTGCTCGGGCTGATCATGTCCATGACGTTGCGCCGGCGGCGCATCTTCGTCAAGGTCCGCGCGGCCGGCGACGGTGACGGAGGCGACCGGACGAGCGGGCGTAGTCTGATCACGGCCGGTGCACTCGCCAAGGGCGAGGACCCGCGCCTGCAGGTCGCGCTCGACGCACTCCTCGACGGAGTCCAACAACGACTCGGAGTCGACCAACGACCCGGCACAACCCCCACATCCCAGGCAGGAACGGCTCGATGATCAGTTTCACGCCCAGCATCTCCTTCGGCGGTCACGCGACCGACGTGGGATTGTCCGATCTGTCCAACAACTTCCTCTACGCGTCCGGCGTGGTGCTGGTGCTGGCGATGCTGTCGTTCGCGCTGGACCTGGCCGCCTATCCCGCGCGGACGGCGCGCGCCGAGCAGCGGGAGGCCGAGGCCGCCGAGCAGCGGGCGGTGCAGCAGGACGAGGCATCGGCGTCGGCATCGGTCGGCGGCGGCACCGCGGTGCTGGAGCGGACCGCCGGCAGCACGGACGTCATACCGGAGAAGCGTCAGTGGGCCGGCATCGGTATGTCGCTGTCGTGGCTCGGCTGGCTGCTGCTGGGCGCCTGCGTGGTGCTGCGTGCGGCGTCGGTGGGGCGTCCGCCGCTGGGCAACATGTACGAGTTCGCGATCGTCGGTGCGTTCTTCGTGATGAGCACCTTCCTCATCTGGAGCCTCAAGCGCGACATCCGCTCGCTCGGCATCTTCGTGGTCGGCCCGACGCTGCTGACCGAGATGCTCGCGGCGCTGGTCTTCTACACCGACGCCAGCGAACTGATGCCCTCCCTGAAGAACTACTGGCTGACCATCCACGTGACCATCGCGATCCTGTCCGTGGCGTTCTTCACCATCGCGTTCTCCACCACGATCCTCTACTTCGTGCAGAAGTGGCGCGAGGACATCCACGACACCAAGTACACGTTCATGGACGCCGTGCCGGGCTCGGCCGCCATGGACCGCACGACCTACGGGCTGCTGATCATCGCCTTCCCGCTGTGGACCTTCACCCTCATCGCCGGCGCGATCTGGGCGCAGAAGGCGTGGGGTCACTACTGGAGTTGGGACCCCAAGGAGGTCTGGACACTGGTGATCTGGGTCGTCTACGCGGCATACCTGCACGCCCGCGCGACAGCCGGGTGGAGCGGCAAGAAGGCCGCCTACCTGGCGTTGGCCGGCTTCGGCTGTGTGCTGTTCAACTTCTGCGTGGTCAACGTCTTCATCGTCGGCATGCACTCCTACTCGGGTATGTGATGATCCGTTACTCCGTCCTGCGACTGCTCGTCTTCGTGGTCGCGCTGCTCGTTCTGTATGCCGTCGGCTTCCGCAGCTGGGCGCTGTTGCTGCTGTCCGCGCTCGTCTCGCTCGTGGTGTCGTTCTTCGCGCTGCGCCGGCAGCGCGAGCAGTTCGCCGAGCAGGTCCAGCGCAAGGTCTCCGAGCGACAGGAACGCGCCGCGGCATACCGCAGCGCCGAGGACGACGACACCTACGACGAGGAGTGAGCGGAGGCCGGGTCGGCGGCTTCACAGGAAGCGCACAAGTCCTTCCCCGGTGGTGCTTTGACCGGCGCGGGAACCTGGGTTCAGTCGAATTTCAGGAGCCGTCATGAACCGTCGAATCGCAGCCGCCACCGCGGCACTCGCCGTCGTCGCGCTGGCACCCGCCGGTGCGGTCGTCGCCGACCAGATGCTCGCCGACCACGTCACCGTGTCCGGGGCAGCACCGTCGGTGACGATCCCCACGTCGCCTTCCACGGGCAGTTCCGGCACCGGCGGATCGTCCGGTGACAACTCGGGCGGCTCCGGCAGCAGCTCCGGCAACGGCAGTGCACCGGACGGCAACGGGCAGAGCCCGTGGCGCCAGGCAACCAGTGCCCGCACCTCGGGCACGCCGGTGTCGTCCTGGCCGGGGGTGGTCATGATCGACACCGTCGTGCAGGGCGGTGAGGGGGCCGGCTCGGGCATCGTGCTGACCTCCGACGGCGTCGTGCTCACCAACTACCACGTGGTGGATGGCTCGACCGCGATCCGCGTCAAGGTGGCGAACGGGTCGACGTACACGGCCAAGGTGCTCGGTTTCGATCAGACCCACGACGTGGCCCTGATCAAGCTCGAAGGCGCCAGTGGGCTGCAGACCGCGTCGCTGGACACCGGCAAGGCGCTGCTGGGCGAGAAGGTCACCGCGGTCGGCCAGGGCGGCGGCCGGGGCACCCTGTACAAGACCAGCGGCCGCATCACCGACACGAACCAGCAGATCACCGCGTCCGACGGCGGCACCGGTGCCTCCGCCGAGACACTTCACGGTCTGCTGGAGACCAATGCGCAGATCGTGCCGGGCTACTCCGGCGGTCCGTTGCTCAACTCCGGTGGTCAGGTCGTGGGCATGGACACCGCCGCGTCGTCCGGCACACCGGTCACCGGCTACGCCATACCGACGTCCGCGGCGCTGAAGATCGCGGGCCAGATCGAGAGCGGCACCAAGACGTCGACGGTGCACATCGGCAGCCGGGCTGCGCTCGGGGTGGAGATCAGCACCCGGTCCGCGGCGGCCTACGGGTATGGCGGCAGTGCGACCGGCGCCTCGGTCGTCGGTGTCGCCTCGGGTGGCGCAGCAGCATCGGCCGGCATCACGGCCGGTTCGACGATCACGGCGATCGACGGCAAGCCGGTGGCCGGGCCGACGGCACTCACCGGCGTGCTGGACACGAAGTACCCCGGTGACAAGGTCTCGGTGAGCTGGGTCGACGCGCAGGGCCAGCCGCACACCGCCACGGTCACCCTCGGCACCAGCCCGCAGAACTGAGGCTTCGGCGGGCGGCCGGTGGCCCAACCGGCAACGGTTGCCGGTTCGGGGTCGCCCTCAGGAGCTGAGGAGCAGCCCGATGCCGAAGAGGACGCCGTACGCCAGGATCGTGACGCCCGTCGTCGCGAGCGGCGGGATCAGGTCGCGACCGGTGGCGCCCTGGTTGACCGTGCGCACCGACCGTGCCGACAGTGCGAGGCCGATCAGCGCGATGATCGCCCACGGGTGCTGCACGGCCGAGACCACGACCGCGACCAGCGCGACCGCGAACATCCCGGTGAACAGCTTGCGGGTGGCGGCGTCACCGATCCGGACCGCCAGGGTGCGCTTGCCGGACACGGTGTCGCCGGGTATGTCGCGCAGGTTGTTGACCACCAGGATCGCGCAGGCGATCGCACCGATCCCGACGGCGGCGGCGACGGCACTCAGATCGACCGATCCGGCCTGGGTGTACGTGGTGCCGAGCGTCGCGACCAGCCCGAAGAAGACGAAGACGAAGACCTCGCCGAGTCCCATGTAGCCGTACGGGTGTTCGCCGCCGGTGTATTTCCAGGCCGCCACGATCGCGAGCGCTCCGGCGACCAGCAGCCACCAGGTGCCGGACAGCGCCACGAGCGCCAGACCGCACACCGCAGCTGCGGCGAAGCAGGCGAACGCGGCCGACTTGACGCTGGCGGGGGTCGCCAGGCCCTGTCCGACCAGCCGCACCGGGCCGACCCGGGCGTCGTCGGTGCCCCGGATGCCATCGGAGTAGTCGTTGGCGAAGTTAACGCCGATCTGCAGCAACAGCGACACCAGCAGGGCGAGCAGCGCGTGTGCCGGGTTGCCGTCACCCAGCGCGTAGGCGGCACCCGTGCCGGCCGCGACCGGTGCGACGGCGACGGGAAGCGTGCGAGGGCGGGATCCGGCGATCCATTCGTTGAGCGTGGCCATGGGCGTGCGTGATGACTTTCGGGTGAGGGGCGGCCGTCAGTCGGCCTGCTGATGAGCAGTCAGAGTCTGCCATCCGGGCGCCGCGGCCAGCGCCGTGCGGTCCGGCTTGCCCGGCCCGCGCAACGGGATCTCGTCGACCAGCAGCAGCCGCTTGGGCAGCGCATACGACGGCAGGTGCTCGCGCAGGTGATCGCGGATCTCCTGCAGGGACAACGGCGTCCGAGCTCGTATGGCGAGACCGACGGCTTGCCCCCAGTCGTCGTCGGGCAGGCCGAGCGCGACCGCCTCCAGGACATCGGGGTGGGTTGAGGCGGCAGTTTCCACGATGCGTGGTGCGACCTTGACCCCGCCGGTGTTGATCAGGTCGTCGATGCGCCCGATGACCTGGAGTGTGCCCTCGCGCCATACGCCCAGATCGTCGGTGCGGAACGTGCGGGTGCCGTCTGCCAGATGCCCGAACGTCGTGGCGGTCAGGTCCGGTCGCCCCAGGTAACCCGCGGCGATGGTGGTGCCGCACAGCGTGATCCGGCCGTCGTCGGCCAGCTCGACGGTGGTGCCGCTGAGTGGAACGCCGCAGTAGACGCAGCCGCCGGAGGTCTCGCTGGAGCCGTAGGTGGTCAGCACCGTGGCGCCGAGACGCGCAGCGTCGTCGAGCAGGGCCGGGTCGGACGCGGCGCCGCCGAGCAGGATGCCGTCGAACGCGGCGACCGCCGATCGCGCTGCATCGCCACCGTCCAGCAGGCGGCGCAACTGGGTGGGGACGAGGGCGGTGTAACGGCGGTCATGGGCGAGTCGGGTTGCCGCGGCGACGAACTCGGCGACCCCGAAGTACTCCATCGTCACCGGCGTGGTGCCGGCCCGCACACTGCGGATCAGCACCTGGGTGCCGGCGATGTGTTGCGCCGGCATCGGCAGCAGCCACTGCCCGGGACCGCCGAGGCGTTCGTGGGTGGCGTCGGCGCTCGCGGTCAACGCCTGCCGGGTGAGCATCGCGGCCTTGGGAGTGCCTGTCGAGCCGGAGGTGCTGACCACCAGGGCGAGATCGTCCGGCAGCGCGGCGGAGACGTCGAGGCCGGGGACGCGACCCGCGGCATACGGCGCCAGGGCCGGACCGCTGCCGTCGAGCGCTGCGGCGAGGGCGGTGCGGTAGGCGGTGAGGTCACCGACGGCGAACGGTTGCAGATCCGGCACCCGCCCAGCGTAGGTCCCCGGACCACCGCTCTCTCGTGAGCGTCGGACGTCGCGGTGACCGGCCGCGCCGCCGCGTGAGCCGTCGACGAAGGAGAAGTGCGATGACCCGTCCGATCGCAGTCGTGACCGGAGCCAGCAGCGGCATCGGCCGCGCGACCGCGCGCACATTGGCGACCGAGGGCTTCGAGGTCGTCTGCGCCGCGCGCCGCACCGACCGGATCGAAGCGCTCGCGGCCGAGATCGACGGTCGCGCGGTCACCTGTGACGTGACGAAGTCCGAGGACGTCGCGGCACTCGCCGAGGCGGCGGGCGAGCGGATCGCGGTGCTGGTGGCCAACGCCGGCGGCGCGCTCGGGACCGATCACATCGCGGACGCCGACTTCGAGGACTGGCGGATCATGTTCGATACCAACGTGATCGGCTCCGCCGCGACGATCCAGGCCTGCCTGCCGGCCCTGTGCGCCGGGCGCGGCGTGATCGTCACCGTCGGCTCCACCGCGGGGCTGGTGTCTTATGAGGGCGCCGCCGGCTACTGCGGTGCCAAGGCCGCCGAACACGCGATGATGATGTCGTTGCGGCTGGAACTGGTCGAGCAACCGGTGCGGGTCTGCGAGGTCCTGCCCGGCCTGGTCGAGTCCGACGAGTTCTCCCTGGTCCGTTTCCGCGGCGACACCGACAAGGCTGCCAAGGTGTATGCCGGAGTGCGCAATCCCTTGACCCAGGAAGACGTGGCGAGCTGCATCGCCTTCGCCGCGACCTGCCCCGAACACGTGAACATCGACCAGCTGGTCGTCCGCCCACGCGTGCAGGCCGCAGCACACAAGCTGCTCCGCGAGGACGCCTGACTCCGCGCGATCATGCCTGCCCCCCGTCCCGCGGCGGAGAAGTCGATACTGTCGTGACTTTCTCGCCTGAAATGGCCGTTTGAGGCGCGTGGGTGGCGACTGTCGTTACTTTCTCGCCGCGCCACGACACGGGGCCTGCGTGACCGGTGGGTTCGTCGGCCCGGCATAGTGGAGCACGTGCAGACTGACGAGGTCCTGACCCTGCTGCAAGACGTCGCCGCGACGGTGATCGAGCCCCGCTTCCGGGCTCTCGCCGACGCCGAGGTGATGGAGAAGAAGCCCGGCGACCTGGTCACGGTGGCCGACCGGGAGGCCGAGGTGGAGATCACCAAGGCGCTGCGCGCGGCATACCCCGACGCGCTGATGGTGGGGGAGGAAGCTGTCTCCGCCGACGCCAGCGCACTGAGCGCCGCCGCTGACGCGGACCACTGGTTCACGATCGACCCGGTCGACGGCACCCGCAACTTCGTGCACGGTTCGCAGGACTACGCGGTGATGGTGGCCGAGCTGCGTGGCCGCGCCGTCGTCCGCAGCTGGATCTGGCAGCCCGAGCACCGGCTGGCGTATGTCGCCGAACGCGGTGCCGGCGCCTGGTGCGGCGCCCGGCGGCTGGAGGTGCCGTCCCGCGACGGGCAGAACCCGCGCGGCCGCACGTCACGCCGGTCACTGGTCGGCACTGCGCTCGCGGATCTCGCACCATTGGAGCTGACCTGGGCGAGCTGCGGCATCGATTACCCCAAGCTCGCCGAAAATGCCTGTGATTACGTGCTTTACAACTCCGTGATGCCCTGGGACCACGCCCCTGGTTCGCTGCTGGTCGCCGAGGCCGGGGGTGTGACGACGTATGACGACGGGGCGCCATACGATCCGACCAGCACCCGGTCGCCCCTGATCGCCGCCGGCACTGAGGACATCGCCGTGGCGGTGCAGACCGCCCTGAACGGCTCCACGGTCTGATCGTTCGGCCTTCAGCCGAGCCAGCCGGCGTCGACCTCGTCGGGGAAGACGGTCATCCAGTAGTCGGGCAGCACGTCCTTCAGGGCCTTCCAGACGATCTCGCTCGCATCGGTCCGGTCAGCGACCGCGACCAGAACGTCCGAGCCGTGGACGGCGAGCCGCTCGCGGCATACACCGCACGGGCTGAGCACGATGGTGCGGCCGCCGGACTGCCGGTGCAGGCAAACGGACGCGACGACCGGCTGCCCGAGCCGGAACGCCGCGCAGTAGGGCTCGATCTCATGGCAGACCTCCACCGACGGGTTGACCGCGTCGGGTGCGGTGCCGGTGAGGATCGTGCCGTCGGCGAGCAGCAATGCCGCGGCGCCCCGGTCCTCGCCGCCGGGGAAGCGGGTGTCGATCAGGGCCTTGCAGGCGGCGGCGGTCGCGTCCAGCAGCTGTGGGTCCACGCGGCCAGCGTAGGCAACTGGTGTCGCGTCCGCCGCTGAATTATCCTGCGGATGTCACACCGCTCATATACCTGCACGCTGATCGAGTAGCGGCCGAGGTACGAGCGTCGTCCTGAGTAGCCCGGAGCTTGCGGAGGGCCTATCGAAGGGGACGCGTATCGAGATCAAGTGCCTTGGCGTGGTCTCGATACGCTCGTGCCTCGCTACCCGACCGACGCGAGGTGGCGGTGACAGGCGGTCACGCGGTCGCGCCACCACTGCTGCCGGCCGTCCGGCGCGCGGTGTCGTTCCAGCAGGTCGGAGTCCGGCGCGGGTCGTCGTACGGCGAGTGAACCGTCTTGCGGGACAAGGGAATTGCGCACCACGTCGCCGGCCATCAGTTCCAGCGTGCCGAGCCCACACGCGTGCGGCAGCTCCGGCAGGGCGGCGGCCAGCGCGACGCCGGCGGCGATGCCCACCGAGGAGTCGATCGCGCTCGACACCACCGTCGGCAGCCCGGCATCCGTGGCGATCCGCAGCGCGGCGGCGACACCACCGAGCGGCGCCACCTTCACCACCGCCACGTCCGCCGCGCCCAGCCGGGCCACCCGCAGTGGGTCCTCGGCCTTGCGGATCGACTCGTCGGCGGCGATGCGCACGTCGATGCCGTTGCGCGCCAGCAACTTCCGCAGGTCGACGAGTTCCTCCACGGTGGCACACGGCTGCTCGACATACTCCAGTCCGTATGGCGCGAGCGCCGCGATCGCCGACCCCGCATCATCCACCGACCAGCCGCCGTTGGCGTCCACCCGCACGAACGCGCCGGCCCCCATGACATCGCGGGCCGCCGCCACGCGGGACACGTCATCGGAGAGCGACTGACCGGACTCGGCGACCTTCACCTTGGCGGTGCGGCAGCCGTCATACCGGGCCAGCACGTCGGCCACCTCGGATGCCTCGACCGCCGGCACGGTCGCGTTGACCGGCACCGAGGAGCGCACTGCCACCGGCCACGATCCCCAGGCCGCGTCGATGGCGGCGCCGAGCCAGCGGGCGGCCTCCGGGGCGGCATACTCCTGGAAGGGCGAGAACTCGCCCCACCCGGAAGGGCCTGAGAACAGGGCGATCTCGCGATGCATGACGCCGCGGAAGCGCACCTGCATCGGGATGCTGACGACGTGCATGGTGGCGAGGAGCTCGTCCAGCGGCGGTGTGGCGGTCACGGCGTACGACGGTAGTCATACCCTTGACCGGGTGAGTGAGCAGAGCCAGGTCAGCGAGATCTTCGACGAGAGTGCGTGGCAGCCGGTCGAGGGCTTCGACTTCACCGACATCACCTACCACCGGTGCGTGCGACCCGGCCCGGAGCAGGGCACGGTGCGGATCGCGTTCGACCGTCCCGAGGTGCGCAACGCGTTCCGGCCGCACACCGTCGACGAGCTCTACCGGGCGCTCGATCACGCGCGGATGACGCCGGACGTCGGTGTCGTGCTGCTCACCGGCAACGGCCCGAGCGCCAAGGACGGCGGCTGGGCGTTCTGCTCCGGCGGCGATCAGCGCATCCGTGGCCGGTCGGGCTATCAGTATGCCGAGGGCGAGACCGCCGACACCGTCGACGCCGCCCGCGTCAAGGCGCAGGGCGGCCGGTTGCACATCCTGGAGGTGCAGCGGCTGATCCGCACCATGCCGAAGGTCGTCGTCGCCGTGGTGAACGGCTGGGCGGCCGGCGGCGGGCACAGCCTGCACGTGGTGTGCGACCTGACGATCGCCAGCCGCGAACACGCCCGCTTCAAGCAGACCGACGCCGACGTCGGGTCGTTCGACGCCGGCTACGGCTCGGCATACCTGGCGAAGATGGTGGGGCAGAAGAACGCCCGCGAGATCTTCTTCCTGGGCCGCACCTATGACGCCGAGACCATGCAGCGGATGGGCGCGGTCAACATCGTGGCCGACCACGCGTCGCTGGAGGACGAGGCGCTGCAGGTGGCGGCCGAGATCAACGGCAAGAGTCCGACGGCGCAACGGATGCTGAAGTTCGCGTTCAACCTGACCGACGACGGGCTGATGGGGCAGCAGGTATTCGCCGGCGAGGCGACCCGGCTGGCGTACATGACCGACGAGGCCGTCGAGGGTCGTGACTCGTTCCTGGAGAAACGCGACCCCGACTGGTCGCCGTTCCCCTGGTATTTCTGAGTTCTTCCGGTCGCGCTACTTCGCGGAAGAGCGCGAGTGGGGGCTCTTCTCCTCCACCTGGCGCACAGGTCGCGTCCCCTGACCGAGAGGAGTACCGACCGACCGACAGGAGTACGGATTTCGCTCGATTCCGTACTCCTCTCGGTCACGGGGTACTCCGCTCGGTCATGAGGGCGGGCGGTGGTGGGGGGCCAAGGCGGCGCCGAGGAGGGCGGCCAGCTCCGCGCGCTGTGACTCGCTGAGGTGTCCGAAGAACTTGTCGCCCTGCGCCGCCCGCACGCGTGCGATCCGCCGGCGCAGCGAACGGCCCTCGTCGGTCAGCGCGATCGTCACCGCGCGCCGGTCCGTGGGATCGGGGGACCGGCGCACCAGTCCGCGCTGCTCCAGGTGATCCACCACCTCCGTCGCCGACCGCGGCGCGATGTCCAGCCGGGCGGCGACGTCGCTCAGGCGCGGCGGCTGCGCGCCATACCGCTCGATCACCCCCAGCGCGCGGGACTGGCTGGGCGTCAGCCCGAAGGGTTCGAGCTCGCTGCGGGTCGCCCTGCGCAGCGCGCGCGCCGTGTGCATCACCAGCTGTGACAGCGACTGCTGTGTCGGGTCCGAGGCATCGGGACGCGGCTGGCCCCGCTGCGCTCCTCCACCCGCTACTCGCCCCGCGTGGTGTGAACTCTGCATCCGGGAATTGTATGGCGATCTTCGCGGTTACAGCAATGTGAGGTAACCTCACCAATAGCTTCGACCGAAAGGCAGGTGCTGCCTGTGACAGCCACCACCACACTTCCCGGTTCGCCGGGCGTCCGCCCGCGCAGTGGCGCGCCAGACGGTCACGAGTCCGGCCACGGCCGCGGCGGACCCCGCCGCAAGAGTGCCGCCGACGTCGCCCAACTCGAGCAACATCCCGTCCCCCTGCGCCGGATCGCGGCGCTGTTCCGGCCGCACCGGCGCCCGCTCGCGATCGTCAGCGCCATCATCGTGCTCAGCTCGCTCATCGGTCTGGTCACTCCGTTCCTGACCAAGCGCCTCATCGATGACGCCATCCCGCACCAGAACGTCCGGTTGCTGCTGATGCTGGTGGGCGGCATGCTCGCCATCACCGTCACCACGCAGGCCCTCGGCGTCGTCCAGACCTGGTTGTCGACGAAGATCGGCCAACAGGTCATGCACGGCCTGCGGACCGACCTGTTCGCCCACCTGCAGCGGCTACCGCTCGGCTTCTTCACCCGCACCCGCGGTGGCGAGGTGCAGTCCCGGCTGACCAACGACGTCAACGCCATGCAGGGCGTCGTCACCAACTCCGCGACCTCGGTCGCCACCAACATCACCACCGCCGTCGGCACCGCGGCCGCCATGGTCGTGCTGTCCTGGCGGCTCTCGCTGCTCAGCCTGCTGGTGCTGCCGCCCGCGATCTGGCTGACCCGCCGCGTCGCTCGGCTGCGCCGCACCATCCAGTCCCGCGCGCAGCGGGCGCTCGCCGACATGCAGACCCAGATCGAGGAGTCGCTGTCGATCAGCGGCGTGCTGCTCGCCAAGACCGTCGGTTCCGGACCCGCCCTCTCCCAACGCTTCCGCGAAACCTCGCGCGAACTCACCGAACTCGAGCTCCAATCGCAGATGGCCGGCCGCTGGCGGATGGGCACCATGGCGATCGTGTTCTCCGCCATACCCGCGCTGATCTACCTCGCGGCAGGGCTGCCGGCAACCGGCGGCGGTATGACGATCGGCACGCTCGTCGCGTTCACGGCGCTGCAGTCCGCGCTCTTCCGGCCGATGCTCGGCGTGCTCAACGTCGGCGCCGAGGTCGTCACGTCGATGGCCCTGTTCAGCCGGGTCTTCGAATTCCTCGACGCGCCCGTCACCATCGACGACCCCGAAAAGCCCACAGCCGTCGACCCCGTCACCGCGCGCGGCGAGGTCACCCTGACCGACGTCACGTTCCGGTATGACGGGGCCGACCGCGACGCACTTCACCACATCGAGCTGGAGCTGCCCGCCGGCAAACAGGTCGCCCTGGTCGGTGCGACCGGCTCGGGCAAGTCGACCCTCGCCGGGCTCGTCTCCCGACTGCACGATCCGAGCAGCGGCACAGTCGCGATCGACGGCGTCGACCTGCGGGACATGACTCTGCAGAACGTCTCGGACCTGGTCGGCGTCGTCTCCCAGCAGAGCTACCTGCTGCACACCACCATCCGGGAGAACCTGCGCTACGCGCGGCCGGACGCGACCGACGAGCAGATCGAGGCCGCCGCCCGCGCCGCCCAGGTGCATGACCTCATCGAGGCGTTGCCCGACGGTTACGACACCCTGGTCGGCGCTCGCGGGCACCGCTTCTCCGGTGGAGAGCAGCAGCGGATCGCACTGGCCCGCACCATCCTGCGCGATCCGGCCGTGCTGGTGCTCGACGAGGCGACCAGTGCCCTGGACAACACCACCGAACGCGCCGTACAACTCGCGCTGGACGAGGTGAGCCGGGGCCGGACGACACTGACCATCGCGCACCGACTGTCGACGGTCCAGGGCGCCGACCTGATCGTCGTCCTCGACGGCGGACGCATCGCCGAGCGCGGCACCCACGAGGAGCTCCTCGCCCGCGGCGGCCGATACGCCGGCCTGTGGAACGCGCAGGCCGCGGGCTCCGTCGGTGCTGAGGCGGCCGACCGGGTGGACGCGGCCGACGGCCACATGGTCTGATCACCGCACCGTCACCGCAGTCGCTCGGAGTCCCGTCATGAATCTGCCCGCTCGCCGCGGCATAGCCCTGACCGTCATCGGTCCGATCCTGATGCTGATCTTCGCTCCGGCAGCGCTCGGGATCGGGGTCTGGCGTGGAGTCGTAGCCTCCGACGCTCGGCTCGACGCATACCCGTGGGTGAGAGGCGCGCAGTCGATCTGGGTGGACGACACTGCCGCTAGGTCGATCCTGGTGTCCGACGACACGATGGAAGACATCTCGTGGGTGGACTGTGTCGTGAGCGGCCCCTCCGGCGAGGCGGATCTTGATGTCAGTGTCGACGGAGGGCCTATCGCGAGTTCGTACGTCGAGTTCGGGGTGTTCCACCCGGACACACCCGGAAGCTACGAACTCGACTGCGCGAACGAGCAGGTCAAGGTCGTCCCGACCACAGCGGTGGACGACGCCGACGAAGCCTTCGGGCTGCGATTTCTGGTCGGCCTCGTCGCAGCCGTCGTGTTGTTCCTCATCGGCGGGACGTTGCTGATCGTCGGCATCGTCAAGCTGGTTCGTTCGTCCCAGGAGCGGCAGCGGGCGCTGCTCGCCCGGGCAGGGTATGGCTACGGCCCGTACCAGGGGCCGTACCAGGGGCCGTACCAGGGGCCAACGTACGGTGTCCCGCCGTTGGCGCCATACCAGAATGGTCGCCGGGAGCAGCTGCCCGCAATGGGGGACCCGAAGGATCCCTTCGCCCCGCCGACGGAGAGGACGCCATGAACGTGCCGAAGCGCAGAGGTCTCGCGCTGACCATCATCGGCGCGGTGCTGATGCTCGTGATCGCGCCCACCGCAGCCGGCATCGGCATCTGGAAGGGCGTCTCGCGTGGCATGAGCGTCGTGAGCGACACGCGCTGGGTCGCGCCCGGCGGCACCGTGCAGGTGACCGGTGCCGAGGACCAGACGATCCTGGTCGAGGGTCGCTACGACTCGACGTCACCACTGCCGACCTGCCGGGTCACCGGCCCGGACGGCCGACCGATCAACGTCGACCAGGGCAACGCGCGGTTGTCGATGGACTGGGGCGGCACGGCATACACCCGGGCGGGCACCTTCCACAGCTCCGGCACCGGTGACTACACGATCGACTGCACCGGGCTGCGCACCAAGGTGCTCACCTCCCAGGTCGCCAACGACGTCGCCCGGCGGGTGCTCGTGCCGCTCGGCATCGGTCTCGGCATCGGGGTGATCGCGTTCCTGGCCGGGGTGGTGCTGCTCGTGGTCGGCATCGTCAAGCTGGTCCGGTCCGGTCAGGAGCGGGCCCACGCGCGGGCCGCAGCGGCCGGCTGGCCGGGTCAGCACGGGCCGGGAGCCCCGCCGTACGGCCCGCCGCCGGGGTATGGCGCGCCGCAGCCGCCATACCGTCCGGACGACCCCGAGGACCCCTACCGGCGCTGACCGGCCTATCGTTCCCGACGTGTATGACGCTGGGCGCCTCGTCGTCGGATTCGACCTCGACATGACACTGGTGGACTCCCGCCAGGGGATCGTCGACTGCATGCAACGCGTGCTGGAGGCGCGCGGCGTCACCGCGACCGAGGACGAGCTGTGGCCGCTGATCGGCGCACCGCTGCTGGACAACCTGGCGCTGTTCCTGCCCGACGACCAGGTGCACGGCGCGGCCGCGGACTACCGGGCGGCATACCTGCTGCACGCGATCGAAGTGACCGTGCTGCTGCCAGGGGCGCGCGACCTGGTCGACGCCATCCACGAGGCCGGGGGCACCGTGCTGGTGGTGAGCGCCAAGAACCCGACCGCGGTCCAGGCGGTGCTGGAGCACGTCGGCATCGTCCCGGACGTGGTCGTCGGTAACCTCTTCGCCCACGACAAGGCGGGCCCGCTGCGCGAGCACGGGGCCACGGCATACGTCGGCGACCATCGCGGTGACATGCAGGCCGCGCGGGCGGCGGGCGTGCGTGGGATCGGTGTCGCGACGGGGCCGATCGACCCCGACGGGCTGCGGGAAGCCGGCGCCGACATCGTCGTCGACGAGCTGGCCGAACTCATCCCGCGACTGGACGAGCTGAGCGCCGGCGCGACCGCCGCGCACTGACCTGGTCCACGGGCCAAACGATTCGATCGAATCGGCGCCGACGGGTTAATCTTGCGCCGCAAGCATCGCGTGACGCATGCGTCGCCGGCGCTTCCCGACCAGCAACCCCGCAACAATCAAGTAGGTGTCACGTGCCTTCCGGCAAGGTCAAGTTCTTCGACTCGGACAAGGGCTTCGGGTTCGTCTCCGGCGACGACGGGCAGGACGTCTTCCTGCCGGCCAGTGCGCTGCCGGCCGGTGTGACGTCGGTCAAGAGCGGCACCCGCATCGACTATTCGGTCGCGGAGGGTCGTCGTGGTGCACAAGCGCTGAGCGTGACCCTGCGTGACGCGTCCCCGTCGCTCGCGGCCCGGCATCGCAAGCCGGCCGACGACATGGCCGTCATCGTCGAAGATCTCATCAAGTTGCTGGACGACCTGGGCAACGGCCTGCGCCGCGGCCGCTACCCCGACAAGCGCCACGCCGACAAGGTCGTCACCGTGCTGCGCGCCGTCGCCGACGATCTCGAGGCCTGAGCGATGCCGACCGACAAGCCGACCAAGAAGGCGACCAGCAAGAAGGACGCCAAGCCCAAGGCCGACAAGGTGCTGCTGGCGGCGACCGACCTCGCCCACCAGGCGGCCGTCGACATCGCCGAACCGGGCACGGTCGGTGAGCACGTCGGAGCCGTCATGCTCGGTGACCGGCTGGCCATGCACTACTTCGAATGCACGTCGCCGGGCTATGTCGGGTGGCATTGGGCGATCTCGGTGGCCCGGGCGCCGCGGCAGAAGTACGCGACCGTGTGCGAGACCAACCTGCTGCCGACCGATGCCGCCGTGTTGTCCCCGGATTGGGTCCCGTATGTCGAGCGCCTCGCACCCGGCGACATCGGCGCCGGCGACGAACGGCCCTATGTCGAGGACGACCCCTACCTCGAGCCCGGCTTCGAGGCCACCGGCGAGGAGGACGTCGACCAGGTCGGCCTCTTCGAGCTCGGTCTCGGCCGCCCGCGGGTGCTGTCCGCCGAGGGCCGGGACGCCGCGGCGCAGCGATGGTACGACGGCGACGGTGGGCCGCACTCCGACGTCGCACAGCAGGCCAAGGCGCACTGCTCCACCTGCGGTTTCTTCGTGCCGATGCCGGGTGCGCTGCGTCAGGTCTTCGGCGTCTGCGCCGGCGAGTGGTCCCCGTCCGACGGCAAGGTCGTGTCGCTGGACCATGGGTGCGGCGCACACAGCGAGACGCATGCCCCGGCGACCGCGCCGGAGACGGTTGACGCCCCGGTCCTCGACGAGTTGGCGCTCGACTTCTCCTGAGCTGAGGGCCTTTCCGGATTCCGGCTTCCGGCTTCCGGCTTCCGGCAACCCTGGGAGTATGCCGATCGCGTGGAATAGGCCGCGCTTGGCATTGCGGCGATTCCGGCGTCTCTGGGAGTATGCCGATCGCGTGGAATGGGCCGCGCTTGGCATGGTGGCGATTCCGGCACTGCGAGTATGCCGATCGCGTGACCGGCAGCCGCGCGCGATCGGCATAATCGCCGCTGCGTCTCCCGGTTGTCCACAGGCCCGCTGCAGACATTCCCTGCAGGGGCCAGGATCGTGCGGATGACAGAGCAGTCCACTGTGGCCAAGCACCTCGTGGTCGGTCGGCCCAAGCTGTATGGCGCCGACCGGCGTCCCATCGCCCGCGATCTCGCCGCCGAGCATGACGGCGTCGTCCACCGCCTCATCCTCGCCCAGCACGGGATCGACCGGCATAGCATCCGGACCGAGATCGACGCCGGCCGGTGGTTCCGGGCGGGCCGTCACACGGTGGCGATCGGATCACCCGAGTTGAGCGCCATCGCGAAGCGGTGGCAGGCGGTCTGGGAGAGCGGTTCCGGTGCTCGGCTGGACGGCTCGAGCTCCTTGGTTGCCGGCGGTATGACAGGGTTCACTCCGCCCGTGATCGACGTGTCGCTCCCCGCACGCAACCGGCACCACGTCGTGGAAGGGGTGCGACTCCACCGGCCGCAGCATCCCTCCGCGGTAGTCGGTGCCGGCATACCTCGGGTGTCGACCGAAGTCGGAACGCTGCACGCCGCCGCGTGGGCCGTCAGCGACCGGCAGGCCGCGCTGTTGATCTGTCTGCCTGTGCAGCAGCGCATGACGACGGCCGCACGGCTCGGCCTGGCCTGGCGCGGAGTGACCCGGTCGCCGCGCCGTGCCTTCCTCGACGCGGTGATCGCCGATGTGACCGACGGCGCGCACTCCTTGGGCGAACTCGACTTCACCCGGATGGCGCGCGAGGTCGGTTTGCCCGCTCCGACGCGTCAAGCGGTGCACACCGGTCCGAACGGACGGGTCTACCTCGACGTGCGCTGGGACGAGGTCGGTCTCGTGGTCGAGATCGACGGCGGTCATCACGCGCTGGCGCTCCACCCCATCGACGATGCGCTCCGGCAGAACGAGCGAGTACTGGCAGGTGACAAGATGCTCCGCATCCCGGTCATCGGCCTACGGCTGACACCGAGGGAGTTCCTCATCCAGGTGCGTCGGTTGTATGACGCCCTCTTTGCCGCCCGCAGCTGATCGACCGATCCCAGGGTTATGCCGATCGCGTGGAATCAACCGCGCTTGGCATACTGCGGAATTCGGCCGATCCCAGGGCTATGCCGATCGCGTGGAATCAACCGCGCTTGGCATGCTGCGGAATGCGACCGATCCCAGGGATATGCCGATCGCGTCGAATCAACCGCGCTTGGCATGCGGAGGAATTCGACCGATCTCAGAGTTATGCCGATCGCGTGGAATCAACCGCGCTTGGCATACTGCGGAATTCGACCGATCCCGGGAGTATGCCGATCGCGGGGTATCAACCGCGATCGGCATACTGCTGCGCGATTCAACCGCGATCGGCATACCCGGAACCGACCGGAGTGCGGCAGACGAATCAGCCCTTCTCGCGCCACTTGCGCTCGAACGGCAGCCGCCACGCGTTCGGCGCGATGAGCTGGTGGATCTGGTTCGGACCCCACGACCCCGGGGCGTAGGGACGCACCGGCGGCGGATTGTCCAGCAACGGCTGGCTGATCTCCCACAGGCGCTCGATGCCATCGGCCGTCGTGAAGAGGGTGTGGTCGCCGCGGACGGCGTCGTAGATGAGCCGCTCATAGGCCTCCAGCACGGACCCGGACCAGTCGGTGTCCTGCACCGCGAACTGCATGGAGACCTTGTCCATCCGGAAGCCGGGGCCCGGCCGCTTCCCGTAGAACGACAAGGACACGCGGGCTTCGTCGGCGAGGTCGAAGGTCAGGTGGTCCGGTCCCTGCTGGCCGACGCCGGACCCGGACGGGAACATCGACTTCGGCGGCTCCTTGAACGCGATGGAGATGATCCGCTGCCCCTCGGCGAGCTTCTTGCCGGTGCGCAGGTAGAACGGCACGCCGGCCCAGCGCCAGTTGTCGATGCGGCATTTCAGCGCCACGAAAGTCTCGGTCTCCGACTCCGGGTCGACACCCTGCTCGTCCCGGTAGCCCTGGTACTGGCCGCGGACCACTTCGGTCGGCTCCAGTTGCACCATGGAGCGGAAGACCTTGTTCTTCTCCTCGGTGATGGACACCGGATCCAGGGAGGTGGGCGGCTCCATCGCGGTGAACGCCAGCACCTGGAACAGGTGGGTCACCACCATGTCGCGGTAGGCACCGGTGCCTTCGTAGAACGCTGCGCGGCCCTCCAGGCCCAATGCCTCGGGCACGTCGATCTGGACGTGGTCGATGAAGTTGCGGTGCCAGATCGGCTCGAAGAGCCCGTTGGCGAAACGGAACGCCAGGATGTTGAGCGCGGCCTCCTTGCCGAGGAAGTGGTCGATGCGGTAGATCTGCGACTCGTCGAACACCTCGTGCACTGCGGCGTTCAGCTTGACCGCGCTGGCCAGGTCGGTGCCGAACGGCTTCTCCATGATCACCCGGGACCCCTCGACCAGACCGGCGGCCTCGAGGGTCTTGATGACGTCGAGCGCGGCCTTGGGCGGCACGCTCAGGTAGTGCAGGTGCTGGATCGGCGGCGCCATGTCCTTCTCCGCCTCGGTGACGCAATTACGCAGTGCCGCAGGCCCTTCGGAGCCGGGCACGTAGTGCAGCCGCCGGGCGAAGGCGTTCCACACCTTCGGCTCCACCGGGTGCTTGCTGAACTCGTGGACCGCCTTCTTGGCGAACTCGATGAACTCCTCGCGGGACATCCCCTCCAGCGAGGTGCCGATCACCCGGAGGTCGGCGAGCAGATGGGTGTCGAAAAGGTGGAACAACCCGGGAAGCAGCTTGCGCCGGGACAGGTCACCGGTCGCACCGAAGAGGACGAATGTGGTCGAATCCTGCATGGCGTCTGGCGTCATACCCCCAACCTTCCACCTTGAGCCGTCGTGGCGGAAGCCGGGTGAGGATTACGCCGCGCTGGCGTTGCCCCGGCCGCGCTTGAGGTAGGCCCAGCCCAGCGCACCCAGCGCCGCGCCGGCGACGCAGGTCCACGGCCACCAGCCGCGGCCGTTGTCGTGCAGCGCCGGTATGACGAGGGTCGCCACCAGCGCGACGACCCACATCGCGACGCCGATCTCCACGACGCGCAGCACATCGACCTTCACCGGCAGCAGGTCGTCGGCGGACAACGCAGCGGCTTCCTCGGACGCGGAATCGTTCACGCACGCAAGCCTAGGGCACCCCACCGCTCGGCCGGACCGACCGCATTGGCCCTACCCTTCTGCCCATGAGCTCACCCGCCCTCGCGCCGAACGCGTTGGACCGCTTCTTCAAGATCACCGAGCGTGGCTCGACGCTCAGCCGGGAGATCCGTGGTGGTCTCGTCACCTTCTTCGCGATGGCCTACATCATCGTGCTCAACCCGCTGATCATCGGCACCGTCCGGGACGACGGCGGCCATGGGCAGGTGCTGGGTGGCGGCACGGACCCGCACTTCGCCAAGATCGCCGCCGCGACCTCGCTGGTCGCGGGCGTCATGACGATCCTGATGGGAACGATCGCCAACTACCCGATGGCGATCGCAACGGGCCTGGGGCTCAACGCTTTCGTGACCTTCTCGATCGCCGCGCTGCCGGACATGACGTGGGCCGACGCGATGGGGCTGGTCGTCCTCGAGGGCATCGTGATGCTGGTGCTGGTGCTGTCCGGCTTCCGCGTCGCGGCGTTCAAGGCGTTGCCGCCGCCGATGAAGACCGCCATCAGCGTCGGCATCGGCCTGTTCATCACCTTCGTGGCGTTCTTCGACTCCGGCTTCATCCGGGCCGGCGCCGGCACCCCGGTGCAGCTGGGTGTCAACGGTCAGCTGAACGGCTGGCCGTTGCTGGTCTTCTGCATCGGGTTGATCGCGGTGATCGCGTTGTACGTGCGAAAGGTCAAGGGCGCCATACTGATTGCGATCCTGGGGACCACAGTGCTGGCGGTCATCGTGCAGGCGATCTGGCAGCCCGGCGCCAACCCGGACGGCAAGAACCCGACCGGCTGGGGGCTCAACGTGCCCAAGCTGCCGACCGACTGGATCGCCACCCCGGACTTCAGCCTGGTCGGTCATTTCAGCCTCTTCGGCTCCTTCACCAAGATCAGCGTCATCACCGCGTTGCTGCTGATCTTCTCGCTGGTGCTGGCCGACTTCTTCGACACCATGGGCACGATGGTGGCGATCGGCAGCAAGGGCGACCTGCTGGACGAGACCGGGACGCCGGCCGACGCACAGAAGATCCTGGTCGTCGACTCCGTCGCCGCCGCGGCCGGCGGTATGGCGTCGGTGAGTTCCAACACCGGTTACATCGAGTCGTCCGCGGGTGTCAGCGAGGGCGCCCGCACCGGCCTGGCTGCTGTGGTCACCGGCGTGCTCTTCCTGTTGGCGACGTTCCTGTCGCCGGTGGTCGAGGTCGTGCCGTACGAGGCGGCCACGCCGGCGCTGGTGCTGGTCGGCTTCCTGATGATGCAGCAGGTCGGCGGGATCGACTGGCACGACTGGGACATCGCCATCCCGGCATTCCTCACCATCGTGCTGATGCCGTTCTCCTACTCGATCACCGTCGGCATCGGCGCCGGGTGCATCGCCTTCGTCGTGGTGAAGCTGGCACGCGGCCGGGTGCGGCAGGTGCCGCCGCTGATGTGGCTGATCGCCGGGCTCTTCGTCATCTACTTCGCCATCGCACCGGTGCAGGACGTTCTCGACCGGATCTTCTGATCCCTCTGCTGCGGCTCCTCGCGAGGCGTGCGATCAGCTGATCGTGGTCACGACCCTCCACCTGCGGGTCGGGTTAGCCCGACAGAGAACTGACCGGTTCACGGGATCGGCAGCAGGACGCGCGATTCCTAGCCTCGAGACATGGCATATTCACTGGTGATGAGTGGCGACGCGCAGCCCGGGTCCGGACCGATCGGCAGTCTCGGCGGCCGGCGGCGGGGAGTCGTCGACCGCACGCTGCGCAGCACGCTCTACCTGCTGGTCGCGTGGCCCTTCCATCTGGCCATCTTCCTGGTCGACATCGTCCTGCTCTCGACGGCGCTGTCGGTGGTGCTGGCGCCGGTGGCGGTCCCGTTGGCGATCGTCTGCGCATCCGGGGCGGCCGCGCTGGAGCGCCGACTGCTCAACACCCTGGTCGACGCCGACGCGCCATCGACCCCGCGCGCGCCGGCGATGCGGCCCCTGGCCCGAGCGCCACGGGAGCGGTGGATCGACTACATCGGCCGGATCCTGGCCAGCCCGCGGACCTGGCTGGAGATCGTGTGGACGCAGGTGGCATGGCTGGTCTCGACCGTCACCTGGACGCTGACGATCGGCTGGTGGTCGGTCGCCATCGGCGCGACGGCCTGGCCGGCCTACGGCTGGTCGATCCACGGCCGGAGCGGCAACCAGGATCTGGCGGACCTGATCGGTCTGCATTCGTATGCCGCTGCCGCCGCGACGTATGTCGTCGTCGGTCTGTTCTTCTTCGCGACCCTGCCGTTGTTGATGATCGGGCTCGCTCGAGGTCAAGGGTTGCTGTCCACTGCGCTGCTCAGCCGGGCGCAGCAGGAGGCCAAGATCGCCGAGCTGACCCAGTCGCGGGACGCGGCGAGGGTCGCTGAGTCGGCGCAGCTGTCCCGCCTGGAGCGCGACATCCACGACGGACCGCAGCAGCGTCTGGTCCGGCTGAAGATGGATCTGGCGCGGATGGAGCGGCAGGTCGGCGAGGACAGCCACGCGATCCTGGGTCTGCGGGCCGCCATCGCGTCGACCCAGGAGACCCTCGACGAGTTGCGTGCGCTCTCCAAGGGCATCGCGCCGCCGGTGCTGGCCGACCGTGGCCTGGTCGCCGCGGTGCGTGAAGCAGCCGGGCGTGCCACGATCCCGGTCACGGTGGATGCCGAGTTGCGCGAGGTGATCCTGCCGCCGCACCTGGAGCAGGCGGCATACTTCGTGGTGTCGGAGGCACTGACCAATGTGGCCAAGCACAGCGCCGCGCGGTCGGGACTGGTTTCCATGCAAGTCAACGGAATCGAGCTGATGGTGTCGGTCACCGATGACGGTCAGGGTGGCGCGCACCTCTCCAAGGGCAGCGGGCTGCTCGGCCTGCAGAACCGCGTGCGATCGGTCGGTGGCACGCTGGCGGTCGAGTCACCGGTCGGCGGACCGACCACGGTGCTGGCGGTGCTTCCTCTAACCTGACCACATGCGCATCGTGGTGGCCGACGACTCGACGCTGCTACGAGAGGGAGTCCAGCTCATCCTCGGCGACGCCGGACACCAGGTGGTGGCCGGCGTCGGCGACGGAACGGCGCTGATCGAGGCAGCGCTGCGCGAGCGACCCGACCTGATCATCACCGATGTGCGGATGCCACCGAGCGGCACGGACGAAGGGCTTCGGGCGGCGGTGCGGATCAGGGCGGAGTGGCCAAACGCGCCCATCTTGGTGCTGTCGCAGTATGTCGTCGAGGCGTATGCCGACGAGTTGCTCGCCGCCGGCACCGGATCCATCGGATATCTGCTCAAGGACCGGGTGGGTGACATCGACGAGTTCCTCGCCGCGGTCGAATCGGTCGCCGGTGGCGGCACTGTCCTCGACCCACAGGTCATCGCGCAGTTGATGACCAGGCGCCGGGATCCGTTGGCAACATTGACACCTCGTGAGCGGGAGGTGCTGTCGCTGATGGCGCAGGGCCTGTCCAACGCCGCGATCGCCGGACGGCTGGTCGTGACGTCCGGAGCGGTCGAGAAGCACACCCAGCGCATCTTCGCCAAGCTGCAACTGTCCCCGGAGGACACCGCCGGTCACCGCCGGGTGCTCGCGGTGCTGGCGTTCCTGCGCGACTGACACTGGCGTCGGTCGAGTGCCGGACACCTTCAGTCGGCGGCGGGTATGTCGTCCGCGTCGACGATCCGGTAGGCGTAACCCTGCTCGGCGAGGAAGCGCTGCCGGTGTGCGGCGAACTCGGCGTCGACGGTGTCCCGGGTGACCACGGTGTAGAAGTGCGCGGTCCGGCCGTCGCCCTTGGGGCGTAGCACCCGGCCGAGCCGTTGCGCCTCCTCCTGACGCGAGCCGAACGTGCCGGAGACCTGGATCGCCACGCTCGCCTCGGGCAGGTCGATCGAGAAGTTGGCGACCTTGCTGACCACCAGCTTGTTGATCTCACCGTCCCGGAACTGCTGGAAGAGCTTCTGTCGCTGCGCGACCCGCGTCTCGCCGGTGATCAGGTCGGCGCCGAGACGCGCGGCGAGCGACTCCAGTTGGTCCAGGTACTGCCCGATGACGAGCGTCGGCTGGCCGTCGTGCTGCCGGACCAGCTCCTGCACCACCGACTCCTTCACCGGTGCGCAGGACGCGAAGCGGTAGCGGTCGTCGGGTTCGGTTGTCGCGTACGCCATGCGGTCACTGTCCGACAGCGTCACCCGGACCTCGACGCAGTCCGCGGGGGCGATGTACCCCTGTGTCTCGATGTCCTTCCACGGGGCGTCATACCGCTTGGGGCCGATGAGGGAGAAGACATCGGACTCGCGGCCGTCCTCGCGCACCAGCGTCGCGGTGAGCCCGAGCCGGCGGCGCGCCTGCAGGTCGGCGGTCATCCGGAAGATCGGCGCCGGGAGCAGGTGCACCTCGTCATACAGGATGAGGCCCCAGTCGCGCGCGTCCAGCAGTTCCAGGTGCGGGAAGACGCCCTTCCGCTTGTGCGTCAGCACCTGGTAGGTCGCGATGGTGACCGGGCGGATCTCCTTGCGGGCACCGGAGTATTCGCCGATCTCGTCCTCGGTCAGCGAGGTGCGCGCCAGCAGTTCGTCGCGCCACTGCCGCGCGGAGACAGTGTTGGTGACCAGGATCAGCGTGGTCGCCTTGGCCTGCGCCATCGCGCCGGCGCCGACGAGTGTCTTGCCGGCGCCGCAGGGGAGTACGACGACGCCGGAGCCGCCGTGCCAGAAGCCGTCGACGGCCTGCTGCTGGTAGGGCCGCAGTGACCAGCCGTCCTCGGTCAGGTCGATGCGGTGCGCTTCGCCGTCGACATACCCGGCGTCGTCCTCGGCCGGCCAGCCCACCTTGATCAGCTGCTGCTTGATGGCGCCGCGCTCGGAGGGATGCACCAGCACGCTGGAGTCGTCGAGGCGGTCGCCGACCATCGGCGCGATCTTCTTGTGTCGCAGCACCTCGGCCAGCACCGCGGTGTCGGTCGTCGTGAGGACGAGGCGGCCCTCATCGTCCTTGCGCAACAGCAGCCGCCCGTAGCGGTCCATCGTCTCGGCGATGTCGATCAGCAGCGGATTGGGCACCGGGTAACGGCTGTAGCGGATCAGCGCGTCGACGACCTGCTCGGCGTCGTGCCCGGCGGCGCGGGCGTTCCACAGCCCGAGTGGCGTGACCCGGTAGGTGTGCATGTGCTCAGGTGCGCGCTCCAGCTCCGCGAACGGTGCGATCGCTCGCCGGGCTTCGGTCGCCAGAGGATGATCGACCTCCAGCAGCACGGTCTTGTCGCTCTGGACGATCAGCGGTCCGTCGGTCACGCGGGTGTTCCCTTCGAGAAGTTGCCGATTAACCGTAACGACCGGAGCCGGCCAGTTCTTCCGCCACTGCGGCGCTCTCGCCTCGCGCGCACCCCGTCCGCGTGGTCAGAGGGCGGTCGGGTAGCCGGCGAGCAACGCCCTCGCGCACGCCTCGCCCTCGTCGATCGCGACGTGATACTCCTCGCGCAGCATGGTGGCCATCGTGCCGGTGTAGGCGATGAACAGCGCACTCGCCAGCGATCGTGCCCGGCGTCCGGCGATCGGGCGGGAGTGCTCCAGCAGCCGGTCGCGCAGCAACTGGGTCTCCTCGGCGAGCACCGCGGTCAACCGTTCGCTCGGGTGCGGTATGGCGGCAGCCGCGCCGCTGAACGCGCACCAGCGCTCGGTCAGGTGGTCGCGCTGGTAGACCCGCAGGGCCGGCCAGAGTGCGAGCAGTCGCTGCGCATCGGTGGTCGCGCGGGAGATCTGCTCGTCCCACACCCGGGTCCACACCTGCAGGCGTCGCTGCAGTGCCGCGGTGACCAGCCCTTCCTTGTTGCCGAAGTGCGAGTAGAGGCTCGGCGGTGAGGCGCCGGCCCGCCGCAGGATCACGTCGACCGGTGTGGAGACGGAACCATCCATGAAGAGGACCTCGTCGGCCGCATCCAGCAGCCGATCGCGCACGGGAGCTGTTCTCACCCCGCGAGTATAACGCTCGTTATGATATAACGGTCGTTATCGAGTCGCCGGGTGGCTGCACGACCGGGTCGCGCGACGAGACCACGCAGCCAGAACCATGGAGGACACCTGTGCCGAGCATGTTCATCGACGGACAGTGGTGCGACGCCGCATCGGGTCGCGAACGCCAGATCATCTGCCCCGCCGATGGATCCGTCGTGGCGACAGTGCCCGAGGGTGACGCGGCGGACGCGGCACGTGCCGTGCGGGCCGCCCGGCAGGCCTTCGACCGCGGCGAGTGGACCGGCACCGGCTCGACCGATCGTGCTCGTCTGCTCTTCCGGCTGGCCGACCGGCTGGAGCAGCAGAAGGACCAGGTCGCCCGGCTCGAATCGCTCGACACCGGCAAACGGCTGGTGGAGTCTCGCATCGACATGGACGACATCGTCGCTGTGTTCCGGCACTTCGCCTCGCTCGCCCAGGCGCAGGCCGGCCGCGTCGTCGACACGGGCATGGCCGATGTGTCCAGCCGGGTGATCACCGAGCCGGTCGGGGTGTGCGCGCTGATCACGCCGTGGAACTATCCGCTGCTGCAGACGGCCTGGAAGGTGGCGCCCGCGCTGGCGGCCGGCAACACCTTCGTGCTCAAGCCGAGCGAGCTGACCCCTCAGACTGCGGCCTGGCTGATGGGCGCGCTGGCTGACCTCGGCCTGCCGGCCGGGGTGGCCAACCTGGTGCTCGGCAGCGGCGCCACGGTCGGGGCGGAGCTGACCACGTCGCCGCTGGTCGACCTGGTGTCCTTCACCGGCGGCGTCGAGACCGGACGGACGATCATGGCGGCCGCGGCCGGCACGGTGAAGCGCGTGGCCCTCGAACTCGGCGGCAAGAACCCCAATGTCGTCTTCGCCGACGCCGATCTGCCCGCCGCGATCGACAACGCGGTGACTGCCGTCTTCCTCGACTCCGGACAGGTCTGCTCGGCGGGCGCCCGGCTGGTGGTGGAGGAGGAGATCCACGACCAGGTCGTCGAGGAGATCGTCCGTCGTGCCCGGCACATTCGGCTCGGCGGGCCGTTCGACGAGAATGCCGAGACCGGCCCGCTGATCAGCGAGGACCACCTGCGCAAGGTGGCGTCATACGTCGAGACCGCCGTGCAGCAGGGCGCCCGGCTACGCTGCGGGGGCGTGCGCGCCGGCGGCGAGCTCGCGCACGGCTCCTACTACCTGCCGACCGTGCTGGACGACTGCACCAGCGCGATGGACTGCGTGCACGACGAGTCCTTCGGCCCGGTGCTCACCGTCGAGACCTTCTCGGGTGACACCCGCGACGAGGCCGAGGACGCTGCCGCCCGCATCGCCAACGACACCGTCTACGGCCTGGCCGGTGCGGTCTGGACCGACGACGCCGGACGCGCGGAGCGTATGGCGCGCCGCTTGCGTCACGGCACGGTGTGGATCAACGACTACCACCCCTACGTGCCGCAGGCCGAGTGGGGCGGCATGAAGCAGTCGGGCATCGGCCGGGAGCTCGGCATCGCCGGCCTGGCCGAATACCAGGAGACCAAACACATCTGGCACAACACCCGGCCCGCCCCGGCCGGCTGGTTCGCCATACCCGAGGACGACTGAACGCAGAGGAAGACGAGATGAAACAGAGTTATGACTACGTCATCGTCGGCGGTGGATCCGCCGGCTCCGCGCTGGCGAACCGGCTCAGCGCCGATGCATCGACCTCGGTGCTGGTGCTGGAAGCAGGACGTTCGGACTTCGCCCTCGATCCGCTGATCCACATGCCGGCCGCGCTGATGTTCCCGGCGGGAAACCCGCTCTACGACTGGGCCTACGAGACCGAGCCGGAGCCGTTCATGAACGGTCGGCGGGTCGCCCACGCGCGCGGCAAGGTGCTCGGTGGCTCCAGCTCGATCAACGGGATGATCTTCCAGCGCGGCAACCCGGGCGACTACGACAAGTGGGCCACCTTCGACGGGATGGAGCAGTGGGACTACGCGCACTGCCTGCCCTACTTCAAGCGCATGGAGTCCTGTATGGCGGGGGCGGACACCTGGCGCGGCGGCTCCGGCCCGCTGCGGATGGAGCGCGGCCCGGCCAGCAGCCCGCTCTTCCAGGCGTTCTTCGAGGCGACCCAGCAGGCGGGATATCCGCGCACCGACGACGTGAACGGTTACCGCCAGGAAGGCTTCGCACCGTTCGACCGCAACGTGTTCCACGGCAGCCGGCAGAGTGCATCCCGGTCTTACCTGTGGCCCGTCCGCGGCCGCACCAATCTCGACATCGCCACGCTCGCGACGGTCACCGGGCTGCGTTGGGAGGGCGATCGCGTCACCGGTGTCGACTTCCTGCGCGCCGGACGTCGGCGCCATACGGTGCAGGCCGGCGAGGTCATCCTGTGCGGTGGTGCGTTCAACTCGCCGCAGCTGTTGCAGTTGGCCGGGGTCGGTGATCCCGAGACGCTGCGCGCGGCGGGCGTGACGCCGCGGATCGAGCTGCCGGGCGTGGGCGAGAACCTGCAGGACCACCTCGAGGTCTATCTGCAGCACAGCTGCCTGCAACCGGTGTCGATCGCACCGTGGCTGAAGAAGTGGAAGGCGCCATACATCGGGGCCCAGTGGCTGCTGTTCAACCGCGGCGTCGGCGCGACCAACCACTTCGAGGGAGGCGGCTTCATCCGCACCAACGACCAGGTCGCCTACCCGAACCTGATGTTCCACTTCCTGCCAATCGCAGTGCGGTATGACGGCACCGCCGCCGAGGGCGGTCACGGCTACCAGGTGCACGTCGGACCGATGAACTCCGACGTGCGCGGCCACGTGCGCATCAAGGACGCCGACCCGCGGCACAAGCCGGCCATCCGGTTCAACTACCTGTCGACCGAGCGGGACCGGCGCGAGTGGGTCGAGGTGATCCGTGCCGCCCGGCACATCCTCGATCAGCCGGCCTTCGCCACCTTCGACGGTGGCGAGATCTCGCCCGGACCGTCGGTGCAGACCGACCAGGAGATCATCGACTGGGTGGCCAAGGATGCGGAAACCGCCCTGCATCCGTCGTGTTCGGCGAAGATGGGCACCGACGAGATGGCGGTGGTGGACCCGGCGTCGATGCGGGTGCACGGCACCGAGGGGCTGCGCGTCGTCGACGCATCGGTCTTCCCGACCATCACCAACGGCAACATCTTCGCGCCGGTGATGATGGTCGCCGAGAAGGCCGCCGACCTGATCGCCGGCAACACCCCGCTGGCCGCTGAGCACGCACCGGTCTACCGCGCCGGCGCGGGCATGCCGATCCACCCGCAGGGTGATCCGCGCAACGACGCCTGGGACGCGCCATCGACGGTGCCGAGCGCCGAGCAGGCCATGGGGGTGGGCCAGTGAGCATCACCGAAACCTCGTCCGAACCAGCGGCACAGGAGCCGACGCCCGAGAAGCAGGGCGCGCAGCCGACCACCAAGTGGACCGTGCTGATCGTCACCGGCGTCTTCATCGCCGGGGTCGCCGGCTGGGCGATGCTGGACACCGACTCCGCCGCCACGGCGCTCGGTGATGCCGTGAGCGCCATCGCCGGCGGCTTCGGCTGGTTCTACATCGCGCTGGCCACCGCCGTGCTGGTCTTCGTGGTGTATGTCGGACTGCGTTACCCCAGAGTGCGATTGGGCAAGGACACCGATCGTCCGGAGTTCTCGACGTTCTCGTGGGCGTGCATGCTCTTCGCCGCCGGCATCGGCACCGACGTGATGTTCTTCGCGGTGGCCGAGCCCGCCACGCAGTACCTGCATCCGCCGCAGGGCAAGGGCGGCACGCTGGACGCCGCGCGTGAGTCGACCGTGTGGACGCTGTTCCACTACGGCATCACCGGCTGGGCGATGTACACGATGATGGGCATCGCGCTGGGCTACTTCGCACACCGCAAGGGTTTGCCGCTCGCGGTCCGCTCCGCGCTCTATCCGGTGCTGGGCAAGCGGATTCGCGGTCGCTGGGGCGACGCGGTAGATATCGCCACCGTGCTGGGCACGATCTTCGGGGTGGCGACCTCGCTGGGCATCGGGGTGGTGATGCTCAATGTCGGCCTCGACGTGCTCTTCGGCATCGACCAGGGCCTGCCGGCGCAGATCGGGCTGGTGGCGCTGGCGGTGATCATGGCCACCGTCTCGGCAATCTCGGGCGTGGACAAGGGGATTCGCTTCCTGTCCCAGCTGAACGTGCTGCTGGCCATCGGCCTCGCCCTCTGGGTGCTGGTCACCGGCAGCACCGGTTTCCTGCTGCGCGCGCTGGTCATGAACGTCGGCGACTTCGTGTCGATGTTCCCGGGTATGACGATGGACACGATGGCCTACGACCACCCCAGCGACTGGATGAGCGCGTGGACGTTGTTCTTCTGGGCCTGGTGGATCGCGTGGGCGTCCTTCGTCGGGATGTTCCTCGCCCGGATCTCCAAGGGCCGCACCATCGGTCAGTTCGTCTTCGGGACGCTGACGATCCCCTTCCTCTACATCATCATGTGGGTGTCGATCTTCGGCAACAGCGCCGTCAAACGGATCCGCGACGGGGACACGACGTTCGGCCAGCACGCGGTCGATTCACCGGAGCAGGGCTTCTTCGATTTGCTGCAGCACTACCCGCTGCCGCTGTTCCTGGTCGGTCTGGCGACGTTCGTCGGCCTGCTGTTCTACGTCACCAGTGCCGATTCGGGTGCGCTGGTGATGGCCAACCTGTCCTCCGATCTGCCCGACTCCGAGGTGGACGCGCGGCCGTGGCTGCGGATCCTGTGGGCGGCCGCGACCGGAGTGCTGACCGTGGCGATGCTGATGGTGGGCGGCATACCGGCGCTGCAGAACGCCACCATCATCATGGGATTGCCCTTCGCGGTGGTGATGATCCTGGTGATGCTCGGTCTGCACCGAGCACTGGAGGCCGAACGCTTGCAGGCGAGCGCGTTCCGAACATCGTTGCCCGCCACCGCGATCGGCGGACCGGAGCTACGGCGCGCAAGCGGCTGGCGGAGCCGGCTGAGCCGATCCCTCGGCGCGGTGAGCATCCGGCAGGCGGCGCGCCGGATGGACACCGTGGTCCTACCCGCGTTGCGTGAGGTGGCCGAGGAGTTGAGTGAGCGAGGCGTGGAGGCACGCATCGTCACCGAGGACGACGTGCGTGCACCGATCGTCCGGGCGGTGGCGTTGGAGGTGCCTGGCAGCGAGGCCGGCGCATCCTTCACCTACTCGGTGCGCATCCGCCGCGCGAAGGCCCCGTCCTACGGGTCCCGGATGATCGAGGCGGACGACACGACGGCATCGCTGGAGGTGGTGTTGCCCGGCGGCGGCACGTACGACGTGCTGGACTACTCGGCCGACCGGATCGGCCACGACGTGTTGGACCACTACCAGTGGTGGGCGTCGTCGCAGGCCGCCGTGGCCGACGCGCTGGCCTGATCGGTCCGGCTCCCCGTGCCGTTTCCGCCGGAGACGACTACCTCGAGAGGTCAATGGATGTCGCGAGTTTCGTCTCTCGCGACATCCGTTGACCTCTCACCGGCGACGAGCATCGCTCTCGCTCGGAGGTCATCCAATACGCGCTGCGCACGCACTTCGGTGAGTCGGTCTACGTGCCGTCCGACGCGGAGCGTCGTGCCCTTGTCGAGGACCTCGACGAGTTCGACCAGCACCCCGGCGCGCGACGCGAGTGGGACGACGTCCGTCGTGAGCTGTGGCCGAACAAGTGACTGTTGTCCTCGGCGAGCTCGCGGTCGAGGATCTGCGGCGTGCCCGGGACCACTACGCGCGGATCGATCCCGCGTTGAGCCAGAACTTCGCCGACGCGTCCGACACCGTGATCTCTCGCATCGGGGCCTTTCCGCACGGCGCGCCACCAGTCGAGGGGTTCCCCGGCCTGCGGCGGGCTCGAATGCAGCGATTCCCGTACCGCGTTTCTACAGTGACACGCCCGATCAGGATCCCGTCATCCTCGTCGTCCGTGCTGCCCAGCTCCCGCGACACCGGCCGACAGCTCGATGACTAACGGCGGTGGGGACGAGCAGCGGCCGCCCCTCAGCCCGCGAAGGTGCCGACCTCGGCGGCGGGAAGCGCAGTCAGCTCACCGGGTGGGACCAGGCACTTGCTGCGGCGCAGACCGGAGCCGATGACGACCGATGCCGGAGCGTTCGCGACCCGCTCGTCGACCAGCACCGGCCAGTCAGCGGACAACCCGATGGGGGTGATCCCGCCATACTCCATGCCACTCAGCTGCACTGCGTCGTCCATGGGCGCGAAGGAGCACTTGCGCACGTCGAGGAATTTGCGCACCGCCTTGTTCACGTCGGCGCGCGTGGTGGCGAGTATGACGACGGCGGCATACCGGGTGATCTCGCCGCGACGCCCGGCGACGACGACACAGTTGGCCGACAGCTCCGGCGCGGATCGGTAGCGCTCGCAGAATGCCGCGGTGTCCGCGAGTTCGGCGTCGATCTCGGCGACCTCGAGACCCGGCACGGCCTCGACCTGTGCGGCGACCGGATCGCCGAGCAGGTCGAGGCGCTCCGCTGCGGGATGCCAGGTGAGGGTGCCGCGTCCGTCGAATGCGTCAGACATGCCGCCACGATAATGACGACGGACGGCCGCACACGACCGGCGGTCAGTCGGTGTGCAGCGCCGCCTGGATCGTGCGGATGTTCGAGCCGAGCACACCGGTGGCCAGCAGTCCCGCACCGAGTGGGCCGGCCGGGTCCGTCCCGAGTCGGGGGAGCTGTTGCAGTGCCGACCTGGCGGCGGCGTCCAGGTGCCCGATCTGCCACTGGATCTCGTCGGTCGTGCCCGTCGACTCGTCGGCAGCCGCCAGGCCGGCGGCTTTGGCGGCGTATGCCGCGGCGCCGAGCGCGTGAGCACCCATGTGCGCGACGCCGGACGCCTGCGCTGCAGCGCGAGCGGCGGCAACCGCTGCCGGGTCGTGCACGGCACTCGCCGCACGTCCGGCCACGAATCGACGCTTGATCTCGCCGGCGGCGTCGAGTTCACCGCGGGCGAACGCGCGCGCCCGGGCGATGGCGTCGCGGGGCCGGCCGTCCGTCGGCGCCTCGTCCTCGAAGATCGCCAGCACACGTTCGGCACAGTCCGCCGCCCACGCCGCGACGACACGGCGATCGGCTTCGCTCAGTGACTGCGGGGAGGGCATGCCATCACCTTCGCACGGCGTCGTGTCGGGCCGATAGCCCGAGGCACGCTCGCCGCGAGAGGTGAGTAGTTGTCGCTTCGGCGTGTGCAGAACGACCACCACTCACCTCTCGACGACCGACGAGCTCAGGCGCGGAACTGGTTGAACACCCGATACATGAAGTCGGTGCCCTTGTTGAGTGCGTCGACGTAGATGCGCTCATCGTTGCCGTGCATGGCGATGAGCTGGTCGTTGTCGATGACGTAGGGATAGACGCCGTAGCCGGGGATGTTGTGCTCGCGCCACGGCCCGAGGCTCGTGCCCGCTTCGAAGAGTGCGGGCGCGAACGTCGCCTTCGGGTAGGTCTGCGCCGACGCCTTCGAAATGGCTTGGTACAGCGGCGTATCGAGGTCGGCTGGCGGAGTCGCCCAGGTCTTGTCGAGCTGGTCGAGGTAGTCGGCCTCGGACACACCGTCGGGCGTAGCCAGCTTCACGGTGATGCCGCGGTGCTTCATCTTGTGCCGCACCGTCGCGAGGAATTCGCGCGGCTTCTCGCCGCCGGGTATGCCGCGGCAGTTGACGCGCACGTGCGCCTCCGACGGGATCACGTTCTCCTTGTAGCCCGCGTCCTCGATCACGTATGCCGCCGTGGTGTGCAGCAGCGCGTGGTGCAGGTAGGGGTAGTCCGATCCCTTCACCACCAGTGCGGCGGTTCGTTCCAGCTGATGCTGGTTGCGCGCGCGCAGCATCATCCGGATGGCGCGTTCCCACCGCCGGTCGTGCGTGGCATCGGCCAACGCCGAGAAGTATTCGCGGGTCACGGCGGTCAGGTGGACCGGCGCGTCATACTCCCCGAGCTCGGCGACGGCACGGGACAGACCCACGATCGCGGAGTCGGGCATCGGCTTCGACGAATGGGTGGCGGTGCCGTCGGCATACAGGTCGAGGTTGAAGTAGACCTTGTCCTGGCGGGTGACGGTGATCAGCATCGGTGTCGTCTTGTCGGACTGCGCGATGAACCAGCCGCCCTCGGTGAGCACCATGCCGCAGTCGAGCTTGTCCCAGTGGTTCTTCGCCAGCCAGGACGAGCCGTAGTCGCCGGCCTCCTCGTCGCAGTCGGTGAGCACGATGATGTCGCGCTCGAACTTGCCGCCCTCGCCCAGATGACGCAACAGTGCGCTGATGGTGGCGGAGTTGGTGCCCTTCATGTCCAGGGCGCCGCGGCCCCAGATCTGACCGTCCTTGACCACGCCGGCGAAGGGGTCGACCGACCAGTGGTCCTTCTCCACCGGCACGACGTCGGAGTGTCCGAGCAGCAGGACCGGCGCGGCGGAGGTGGTGCCCTTGATCCGGGCCAGCAGGTGGACGTTGTCCGGCTGAGGTGTCGGGATGATCTCCGAGGAGACGCCGGCGGCGTCCCACAGGCCCTTGACCATCTCGGCATACGGCCTCGTCTTGCCGCCGTTGCCGAAGTTCTGCGTGTCGAAGCTGATCATCTTCTGCAACAGGGTCAACGGGTCGTCGCCTGCCGTGGCGGCAGTCTTGTTGCGTATCGGCGCCGCCGCTGCGCTCTGGTCGCTGCCGAGCAGCGTCTCACCGGAGGCGGCGCCCACGGCGATCACCGCGGCGATGCCGCCGGCGCGGGCGAGGAATCCGCGGCGGTTGAGCGTCCGTCCGCGTGGTGTTCGGTCGAGGTCGTCAGTCACGTTCGGCTCCTTGCTCCAGGAAAAGATGTGGTGCAGATCACTCTTCGCATCGCTCGTGACCTGCCGGGTCAAGGCCGGTTCAAGTTCGGTCAGTGGTCGCGTCGGTGAGGCGAGCGGTTGCTCCGGCACGACGAACGACCTGGACCGGTCCGCGGAGTGGACGGGCCGGGCCGAGCCCGGCATACGTGTGCCAGCTCACACAGTGCGATCATGGGCCCATGGACTTGCCACAGGTGGTGTCGATGCCGACCATCCCCGACTCGATCACGATCTACGAAGTAGGCGCTCGCGACGGTCTGCAGAACGAGAAGACCGTGGTGCCCACCGAGGTGAAGGCGCAGTTCGTTCGCCGACTGCTCGACGCCGGGCTGCAGACCGTCGAGCTCACGTCGTTCGTGCCGCCGTCGTGGATTCCGCAGCTGGCCGACGCGACCGAGCTGATGGAACGACTGGGCGACCTCGGCAAGGGTGCCCAGCGACCGGTGCTGGTGCCGAACGAGCGCGGCCTGGACAACGCGCTCGCAGCGGGCGTCGGTGCGGTCGCGGTCTTCGGGTCCGCGACCGAGACCTTCGCTCGCAAAAACCTCAACCGGTCCGTCGACGAGTCGCTGCGGATGTTCGCGCCGGTCGTGGCGCGCGCCCAGGACGCAGATCTGTGGGTGCGCGGCTACGTCTCGATGTGCTTCGGAGACCCGTGGGAGGGCCCGGTGCCGGTCGAACAGGTGGTGGACGTATGCCGCAGGCTGATGGACCTCGGGTGCGACCAACTGAGCCTGGGCGACACCATCGGCGTCGGCACTCCGGGTCATGTCATCGCACTGCTGGATGCGTTGCAGGCCAAGGGGATCGGCACTGACCGCATCGGCGTCCACTTCCACGACACCTACGGGCAGGCGCTGTCGAACACCGCGACCGCGCTCGGTCACGGCGTGCGCGTCGTCGACGCCTCCACCGGTGGCCTCGGCGGCTGCCCCTACGCCAAGTCGGCGACCGGCAACCTGGCCACCGAGGACCTGGTGTGGATGTGCCGAGGTCTGGGCATCGAGACCGGTGTCGACCTGGACAAGCTGGTCGCAACATCGGTCTGGATGGCTGAACAACTGGGCCGTCCGTCGCCGTCGCGAGTGGTGAAGGCGCTGGCGGGTTGAGCGGTCCGGACGACACACGGCGCGACGGCGCGTAGGTTGACCATCAGTCCGACGTATCAGTCAGACGTCCGCGCGGGCGCAAACAGCAATGAGGAGTTCACCCATGAAGTCTGGTCTCATCACCGACAACTTCGATCACTCGGTGCGGCCGCAGGACGACCTGTTCGGGCACGTCAACGGCACCTGGCTCGACAAGACCGAGATCCCGTCCGACCGCGGCCGGTACGGCACGTTCGACCGGCTCCGGGAGAGCGCGGAGGAGGCGGTCCACGCGCTGATCGAGGAAGCGGCCGAGTCCGACTCCCAGCCCGGCACCCCGCGCCGGCAGGTCGGTGACCTCTTCGCATCGTTCATGGACGTCGAGCGCATCGAGAAGGCAGGCGTCAGCGCCCTCGCCGACGATCTGGCCATCATCGACGCCGTGGCGTCGACGTCGGACCTGCTGCGGGCGTGCGGGCAACTCAGCCGCCGCGGTGTCGACACCTTCATCGGCTTCTATTCCATTGCCGATGCGAAGGATTCGGCGCACAACATCCTCTACGTCATGCAGGCCGGCATCGGTCTACCCGACGAGTCCTACTATCGCGAGGACGAGCACGCGGAGGTGCGAGAGCAGTACGTCGCGCACATCGGCCGGCTGCTCGGGCTCGCGGGACTGGACGGCGGACAGGCCGACACGATCATGGCGCTGGAGACCCGCCTGGCCAAGGCACACTGGGACCGGGTGGCGGCGCGCGACGCGGTGAAGACCTACAACAAGCTCTCCCGTGCCGAGCTGGAGAAGCTCACCCCGGGCCTGGACTGGGACGCCTGGCTGGACGGCGTCGGGGGAGAGGCGCGGATCCTTGACCCGGTCAACGTCGAACAGCCTTCGTTCCTCACCGGATTCGCTGAAGCGCTGGCCGAGGAGCCGTTGGATTCCTGGAAGTCCTGGCTCATCTGGCGGCTGGTGTCGGACCGGGCGCCATACCTGCACGAGGCGATGGTGGACGAGCGGTTCGACTTCGCCGGGCGCACGCTGTCCGGCATACCCGAGAACCGTGAGCGCTGGAAGCGCGGTGTCTCTCTGGTCGAGTCGCTGATCGGCGAGGCCGCCGGTCAGCTGTATGTCGAGCGACACTTCCCGCCGCACGCGAAGGCGCGGATGGAGAAGCTGGTCGCCAACCTCGTCGAGGCCTATCGCCGCGACTTCGAGACGCTGTCCTGGATGAGCGAGACGACACGCGCGAAGGCGCTGGAGAAGCTGGCGAAGTTCACGCCGAAGATCGGTTACCCGCAGGAGTGGAAAGACTACTCCGACATCGAGATCCGCGCGGACGACCTGATCGGCAACATCGCGGCAGCCACCGCGTGGGAGGTGGACCGGATGCTGCGCCGGGTCGGTGATGAGGTCGACTCGAACGAGTGGTTCATGACCCCGCAGACGGTCAACGCCTACTACATGCCGGTGATGAACGAGATCGTCTTCCCGGCCGCCATCCTGCAGCCGCCCTTCTTCGACGTCGAGGCGGAGGACGCGGTCAACTACGGCGGCATCGGCGGTGTGATCGGTCACGAGATCGGGCACGGCTTCGACGACCAGGGATCGCGGTACGACGGCGACGGCAACCTCGTGGACTGGTGGACCGACGACGACCGCAAGCGTTTCGATGCGTTGTCGCAGAAGCTGATCGAGCAGTTCAACGACCTCGAGGGCCGCGACGCGCCGGGCAACAAGATCAACGGCGCCCTCACCATCGGCGAGAACATCGGCGACCTGGGCGGCCTGACGATCGGATACAAGGCGTTGCAGATCGCCCAGGAGACCCAGGAGTCGCCCGAGCTGGACGGTTTCACCCCGGAGCAGCGCTTCTTCATCGGCTGGGCGCAGGTGTGGTGCGGAAAGGCGCGTGAGGCCGAGGCCAAGCGGCTGCTCACCATCGACCCGCACTCGCCGGCGGACGCGCGCGCGAACGTCGCACGCAACCTGCGCGAATTCGCCGCAGCCTTCGACGTTTCGGAGTCCGACGGGATGCACCTCGACGAGGAGGAGCAGGTGCGCATCTTCTGACCCGCTTCCGGCGTGCATTGGTCGCGACTTTCGCGGGTGAGGTGGCTGGTGGTGGTGATCCGGTGTGCAGTGGTCGCGACTTTCGCGGGTGAGGTGCCCGGTATCAGTACCTGATGACGAGTCCGGCCCGGTCGGCAGAACGCCGACCGGGCCGAATCGTATTTCAGGACAACGACGTCACGACAGGTTCGTCGTCACGTCGTCCAGCACGAAGGAGGTCTGCAGCGAGGCGTCCTCCGTGCCGGTGAAGGTGAGCTGCACGGTCTGGCCGGCGTATGCCGACAGGTCGATCGTGTGCTTGGTGTAGCCGCTCGCGGCGTTCGCATTCGAGTAGGTCGCCAGCGTCGTCGAACCGGCCTTCACCTGCAGCGTGTCGTACGGCGTCGAACCGTACTCGTCGGTGTCGACGTGCAGATAGAAGGACAGCTGGGCGTGACAACCGGACGGGACCGCGATGCTCTGCGACAGCGTGTCGGTGTGCGACTGGCCGTAGCCGTCGAGCCAGGCGTCATACGAGCCGGCGTGGGTGGGCTCGTAGGAGCCCCACTGCCCGATGATCTGGTTGTTGCTCTCGCTCCAGCTGGCCGCCCCCGATTCGAAGCCGGAGTTCTTGACCAGCTGACCGGAGCACGAGCCGCCGCTGGTGCCGGTGATCGTCCAGGTGAACGTCGTGCTCCCCGTCTTGCCTGCCGAGTCCTTCGCCGTGGCGGTGACCGTGTAGGTGCCCGTCGCCGTCGGCGTGCCGGAGATCAGGCCGGAGCCGTTGATCGACAGGCCGGTCGGCAGACCGCTCGCGCTCCAACTGTATGGCGCAGTGCCACCGCTGGCGGCCAGCTGCAGCGACGCCGCAGTGTTGACCGGGCTGCTCTTACTGCCCGGGTTGGTGACGGACACACCGGAGGTGGTGCCGGCACCGAAGCCGGCCACGCCGTTCGGCGTGCCGTTGCCGGTGGGGCCGTCCCAGCCGACGCCGGCGTTGCACAGCACGGTGCCGCAGCTGCCGTTGTTGCCGCTGGTGACGTCGTTGAAGTCGCCGGTGTGCGAGTAGGACAGGTCGTTGCCGTAGGTGGAGTTGCCCGCGGCACCCGCCAGCGCGGCGGTCGCGGCCAGCAGCGGGGAGGCGAGGCTCGTGCCGCCATACACGCTCCAGCCGCTGCCGCCATAGGTCTGGTAGACCGCCAGGCCGGTGGCCGGGTCGGCGTCCATCGACACGTCGGCCTCCGCGCGCTTGCTGCACGCGGTGTTGACCCCGCTCTGGAAGGACGGCTTCGCCACGTAGGACGAGCATCCGGAGCCAGTGCCCTCGGAAGAGCTTGTCTTCCACACGGATTCGCTCCAGCCGCGGCTGGTGTTGCTGTTCCGGGACAGGGAGGTGCCGCCGACGGCGGTCACGTATGCCGAGGTGGCCGGGTATTCCGCACCGTAGTCGCTGTCGCCCGCGCTGGCCGTGATGAAGACGCCGGGGTGCTTGAAGTACGAGGTGTCGGCGCTGGTGATGCTGCTGTCCTCGCTGCCGCCGTAGCTGTTCGAGACGTACTTGGCGCCTTGGTTGACGGCCTGGTTCACCGCTGCACCGAGGTCGTTCATGCTCGCGGAGTTCGCCTCGACCAGCAGGATGTGGCACGCCGGGCAGGCGGCGCTGACCGCGTCGAGGTCGAGCGAGATCTCCCCGGCCCAACCGCTGTCGGCCGTGGGGAAGCTGTTCGTGGAGCCGCTCTGGCTCATCTTGGTGAAGCAGCCGTTCGCCGTGGTGCAGGACGGCAGGCCGTACTGCTGCCGGTAGGCGGCCAGGTCCGACTCGGCGTTGGGGTCGTCATACGCGTCGACGATGGCCACGGTGGTGCCGGCGCCGGCGGCCGGCAGGTGGTATGCCGACTGGATGTCGCTCGGCCCGTATCCGGACGGTGTCGCGTTGGGTGTCACGGCGTGCGGAACGATCCGGTTCGGCTCCGCCGGGTTGGTCTGTTTCATGGCGAAACAAGTGGCCCATCCCTTGGCAACCCGTTGGGAACACACGTGTTCCGACTTCACCGAGGCCTTGATCGGTGTGCCGGTCATGGTGGGGCTCGGCGTCGCCGCCTTGGTGGAGCGAGCGTGCGCAACGTGCCGCGCGGCCGTCCCGTGATCCGGGTGAGCGTAGGCCGTGCCGCCGGTCATCGCCAGCGGTAGTGCCGCGGCGATCCCGAACAGTGCGACCCCGGCGGCTTTCCTCCGCGGGCGCCGCAGCGTGGATGACGACATCTGGTGTCCTTTCAGGTAACATTCAGATTGTCACCACTGGTTGGTGGTGGCAACCGGGGAACTTACTCCGGAGCATCGCCAGCGCGGGGTCAAGGAACAGCAATGGTCTGTCAAGAGTTTGGTCAAAGCTGCGATCGGCCCGAGGATGGTCTCCATGTCAGCCGACCTTGACGACATCTGCCGCGTGCTGCGGGATCTCGGACTCACGTCATACGAAGCGAAGGCGTATGCCGTTCTGGTGCAACGCAATTCGTCCACAGCGGTGGAGCTCGCGCGCGGCGCGCGCATCCCGCGGCAGCGGATCTACGACGTCGTCGACGGGTTGGTCCAGCGAGGCCTGGCGCGACCGCTGAGCGGGGAGGTGGTGTCGTTCGCCGCCACCGACCCCCGGATCGCCATCTCCGGGCTGGTGGCCGAGCACCGCCAGCGCTTCAGCTCGCTCGCGCTCAACGCGGACAACGTGTCCGAGGAGCTGTCCGGGTTGTGGCACAGCGGTCAGCAGGAACAGACCCCGCTGGCGTTCGTCGAGTTCTTGCGTGACCCGGCGAGTCTCGGGGCACGCTTCCTGGAGCTGCAGAGCCGCGCGACCACGTCGATGCTGCTGTTCACCCGTCAGCCGTACGTCGTGGACAACAATGGTCCCGGCCTCGACGCGACCCGGCGGATCGCCGAGTCCGGCGGTGACGTGCGGTGTTGCTACGAGCGTGAGGTGCTCGACTCCGCCGCATCTGTGGAGACGCTCAAGCAGTTCGTCGAGGCGGGGGAGCAGGGCCGCATCGTCGAGAAGATCCCGATGAAACTGTGCCTGGTCAACGGAACTCACGCGCTCTTCTCGCTGACCGACCCGGTGGCCGGTGGCCTGACGGCGACCAATGTGCTGGTCGAACACCCCGATCTCGCAACCTCGCTGACCTATGCGTTCGAGGCGATGTGGGCCACCGGACGACCCGTGCTCGACGTGGCCCGGGAGGCCGGCTACGACGTCTAGCCACCCCACGCTGGTCGAGTGCCGGGGGAGCGGGTGTATCGAGACCAAGTGCACCGGAACGTGGTCTCGATACGGCTCGCCCTTGGGGGCTCGCCTACTCGACCGAGGTCGCTCCTCCGCACCGCTCCTATGCCGGTGCGACGCCGGTGATCCGGTGGATGGAGAAGGTGCGTGGCTCGCGGCCTGCGCCGACCAGGCCGGTGACCCGTCCGCCGTCCGCGCGCTGCGGGCGGAAGAGCGTGCGGTGCAAGATGCCGCCGGGGTCGGAGTAGCCGATCCACACCTCGGTCCCGTCGGCCGCGGCGTCCTGCAGCATGGCCAGTGTCACGGTCGGATCGGTCGACGGGATGCGCGGCCCGGAGCCGTTCGACGACCTGCCGGCGGCTGTCTCCTCGCCTCGGCGGACGTGGGCGATGACGTCGTCGATCAGGTCGTCCGAGACGGCGTCGAGCCGTGGCGGTTCACTCACCCGGGGCGTCGCCGCACGGGCGCGGCTGCCGCCGACGTGCACGACCTGCCCGTCCTGACCTTCGGCGACCGGCGAATAACCGTGCTGGCGCAGCATTTCCAGCACAGTGGCCGGATGTGCGGGTGAGACCACCACCGATGGTGCGATTTTGCGCAGCTGGAGGGCGGAGAGGTTGCGATCGCTGGTCATCGCGTCGAGCATCGCCGTGTCGTCGTTACGCAGATAGCAACTCGCGGTACCGACCCGCGTCTGACCGTGCCGGCGTGCCACGTCCGAGATGAGGTATTCCAGCGGCTGCGGCAACGGCGTGGGACTGGCGACCCTCAGCTGTTCGACCAGGTCGGTCGCGGACCGGCCGGCATCCAGCGCCCGCCGGATGCTCTTGTCGGTGAAACGGTAGACGGTTGCGCCGCCTCGGGATTCGACATCGGCAGCCACCTGCATGAGTGCCTGCAGCTCCTCGGTCAACGGGCCGGGTGCGACCGCCGTCAGGTCCGCCTGCAGCAGCAGGTGATCGACCTGCGCCGGCATGGCGGCACTCATCGCGGCTGCCGCGTCCTCTCCCGCCAGCAGAGCGCGGCCCGGTGTCGACAGCACCCCACGGCCGGTGACCCCGAGCCAGGCGGCCTCTCGCAGCACGTCCGCGGCGCGCGTCGGGGCGCCCTCGGGCAGTCGCAACGGGCGCTGCCAGTGCAGCATGGCATCGACGTATTCCGTTGGCACCGCGACGGATCGGTCGACGCCGGCGAGGATGGAGAGCACATCGTGCCGGCGACTGCGCATCACCGGCCAACCGACCTCGGCGCTGAGCACGTTGATCGTCCCCTGGTCGGTCGACGTGCTGGCGAGCGAGGGGGCGCGGGTCGTGCGCAGCCACGCGGTGGCCAGCACCTCCCACCGCGAGGCGGTGTCGCTGTCGGCCCAGTCGTCATACGCGGTGGTCGGCAGCCAGCAGGGCTCGAAGTCGCCGTTGCTGGCCACGAGCCGGGCGGCATACGCCAGCTCGATGACGAAGGCGGCGAGCGGTAGATCGGCGTCGAGCGCGGTCGCGGCGGCGCGATGATCGCGCACGCTCAGCCCTCCGGACCGCAGCACCCGGGGCGCAGCGTCCTCCCATGAACGCAGCAATGTCTCCACCCGCCAGAGCAGTTCGAGCGCCGCACCCGCCGCAGCGGCGTCGACGTCGTGGGCGAGCAACCGCTGCGTCGGGGGTGACGGCGGCGTGATGCCGTCCTGGTAGAGGCGTCCGTCGCGCAGTGCCAGCCCGGTCTCCCGCGGGATGACACCGCCGTCGTCGGTGCGGACCACCAGTCCCGCGGACACCAGCTCCTCCAGCACACCGGTGGCCGACGGCCCGTCGAAGCCGGCCCGCGGATGCCGCCACAGCAGCCGGTCGATCGCTGCTCGCGCGCCATCGCTGAGCTGTGCGTATGCCGCCGGCGCCGCCTGGCTGAGGTCCGGGACGCCGAGCTCACGGGCCGGTGGCCCGAGTCGCGCCGGGCTGCTCAGGACCTCGCCGACCGCACGGGCCGGGCGATAACCCTCCGGGCTGCGCCACAGCAGCGCCTGGTCCCACAGCGCGCGACATGCCGCCTGCACCGTGCGTTTACTGGCGCCCAGCAGCGCGGGCGCCGCGTCGGCCCCCGCTACCAGGACCGCTTCGAGCACCCGGAGCCGGTCGGCGGGCAACAGGTCGAGGGCACGCTGCACGCTGCCGCGGGTTGCTGCGCGAGCGGCCAGCGACGTCACGTCACCCGGTGCCGGCCGGGTCAGGTCCGGCCGCGCGGCCAGCAGCGCATGCAACTGCGCGTCACTGCGCGCGCGCATGTCGTCGGCGAAGCTGCGGGCGGATCTCGGCACCGCCCAAGGATAGGCGTTCGACGGATGCGGCATCGTGATGCGCCGAGCGCCGGCCGGATGACGACGGTGGTCGCACGCCTGCGGCAACGCCCTGCCGCGGCCCGGTCGACTGACCTACTGTGAGAGGCAACACGTCGCCAGCCCGCAGGAGGTCCTGATGTCCGTCAGCAGCCACCCGTCATACGCCAGTGGCACCTCGCACGCGCCGCTGCTCGGTGACACGATCGGCGACAACCTGCGCCGGACCGCAGCCCGATTCGGGGACCGGGACGCCATGGTGGACATGCCGAGTGGCCGGCGGTGGACCTACATCGAGTTCGACGAGGCAGTCGACGAAGTGGCCCGTGGCCTGTTGGCGGCCGGCATCGACAAGGGGGACCGGGTCGGCATCTGGTCGCCCAACTGCCCCGAGTGGACGCTCGTGCAATACGCCACTGCCCGCGTCGGCGCCATCATGGTGTGCGTCAACCCGGCGTACCGATCGCACGAGTTGGCCTATGTGGTCAAACAATCCGGCATGCGCATGATCGTCAGCGCGCAGTCGCACAAGACGTCCGACTACCGGTCGATGCTGGAGGAGGTGCGCGGCGAGTGCCGCGACCTGCAGGACGTCGTCTACATCGGCGACCCGTCGTGGGACGTGCTGGTGGCCGGTGCGGCACGGGTGACGGCCGACGAGCTGACCCGGCGGTCGGAAGGGCTGTCGGCCGACAACCCGATCAACATCCAATACACCTCCGGCACCACCGGATTCCCGAAGGGTGCGACGCTCTCGCACCACAACATCCTCAACAACGGCTACTTCGTCGGTGAACTGGTCGACTACACCGAGCAGGACCGCATCTGCCTGCCGGTGCCCTTCTACCACTGCTTCGGGATGGTGATGGGCAACCTCGCGGCGACCTCGCACGGTGCCTGCATGGTCATCCCGGCGCCGTCGTTCGAGGCCGGCGCGACGCTGAAAGCCGTTGAGGCAGAACGCTGCACGTCGTTGTATGGCGTCCCGACGATGTTCATCGCCGAGCTGTCGCTGATCGACCAGGGTGAGCAGAGCTTCGACCTGAGCACGCTGCGCACCGGCATCATGGCGGGCTCGCCGTGTCCGGTGGAGGTGATGAAGCGCGTCATCGCGGAGATGAACATGAGCGAGGTCGCGATCTGTTACGGCATGACCGAGACCTCGCCGGTCTCGACGATGACCCGCACCGACGACACCCTGGCGCGCCGCACCGAGACGACGGGCCGGGTCATGCCGCACCTCGAGGTCAAGATCGTCGACCCGGCAACGGGGTTGACGGTGCCTCGTGGCGCCACCGGCGAGCTGTGCACCCGCGGCTACAGCGTGATGCTCGGCTATTGGGAGCAGCCCGACAAGACCGCCGAGGCGATCGACGGCGCGCGCTGGATGCACACCGGTGACCTCGCCACGATGGACGACGACGGCTACGTCAATGTCGTCGGCCGCATCAAGGACCTGGTCATCCGCGGCGGGGAGAACATCTACCCGCGCGAGGTCGAGGAGTTCCTCTACACACACCCGCAGATCGCCGACGTGCAGGTGATCGGGGTGCCGGACGAGAAGTACGGCGAGGAGTTGATGGCCTGGATCATTATGCGCTCCGGCGAGCGACCGCTGACCGCGGACGCCGTGCGCGACTTCTGCGAGGGCCGCCTGGCGCACTACAAGGTGCCGCGCTACGTGCATGTCACCGATGAGTTCCCGATGACCGTCACCGGCAAGATCCGCAAGGTCGAGATGCGCGAGGCCGCCCGTAAGATTCTTGCCGATGACTGAACAACAGAGCATTCCGCCGTCCGGCGAGCAGTGGGAGATCCGGCACGGTGCGCAGCGGCTCACCGTCGTGAGCGTCGGTGGCGGCATACGCTCGTATGACGCCGGCGACCGGCCGGTGCTGCACGGCTATCCGCTGAACGCCAGGGCCGACGCCGGCCGCGGGCAACTGCTGATGCCGTGGCCCAACCGCATCGCGGACGGCACCTACACGTTCGACGGCAAGGACCAGCAGCTGCCACTGACCGAGCCCACGCGGCACAACGCAATGCACGGCCTCGTCCGCTGGGAGCAGTGGTCGCTGATCGACGCGACGGATTCGGCTCTCACCGTGGGTTTCCGGCTGATGCCCAGCCCGGGCTGGGACACGATCCTCGACCTGCGGGTCCGCTACGAGCTGAGCGACGACGGGCTCACCGTGACGCCGAGCGCCACCAACGTCGGGTCGGTCCGCGCACCGTTCGGGTTCGGGGCGCATCCCTACCTGACCGTCGGTGAGGACGAGGTCGACGAGTTGACCCTGTCGGTCCCGGCGACCGACTACCTCACGGTCGACGACCAGTTGCTGCCCACCGGCACCCGACCGGTCGAGGGCACCGACTACGACTTCCGCCGTCCCCGTCCCATCGGGCAGACCGTGCTCGACACCGCATTCACCGGCTTGGCGGCCGGCGACGACGGCCGGTGGCGGGTCACTCTCAGCACGGCCGCACGCAGCACGACGATGTGGGCGCAGGCCGACACCTTCGGTTACACCCAGGTGTTCACCGGCGACACGCTGCCGGGGGCCCGGGCCCGGCACACCGGCGTGGCCGTGGAGCCGATGAGCTGCCCGGCGGGTGCCTTCGCCACCGGTGAGGCGCTCGTCGTGCTGGAGCCCGGCGCCGGTTGGTCCGGCCAGTGGGGCATCGCGCACCAGGGCTGACGCCGCTGACGCCGCCCGCCACTCCACCGAGCGCACACCACTCTCCACCGAGCACACACCGCACTCCACCGAGCACACACCGCACTCCACCGAGCGGACACCTTACGACCGAGCGGACACGAAAATTGCGGCCTGGGAGGCCGATTGTTGTGTCCGCTCGGTGCGTTGTGTGTCCGCTCGATCAGTCGGCGGGCTGCGGGGCCAGCGCACCGGCAGCGGCCGCGGCCAGCTCGGCGCGCAGCTCTCGCTGCCCGTCGCGGGAGATCCTGACCTCGCACACCCGGATGCCCTTGCGCGGGTTGGCGATCCGTTCGGCCAGCACGTCGGGGTCGCCGACATACTCGTGCTCGATGCCGTGCGCGGCGCACAGCTCGCTGATGTTGGTGTCGGTGGGTGTGGCGAAGATCCGCTCGAACGGCCGGGACAGCTCGGTCCGGCCCGGTTCGAGGGTGCCGAAGATGCCGCCGCCGTTGTCGTTCATCACCACGATCGTCAGGTCCGGGCGCGGTTCGTGGGGCCCGATCAGCAGCGCATTGGTGTCGTGCAGGAAGGTCAGGTCCCCGACGAGCGCGACCGCCGGGTGCGGCGCTCGGGACAGCGCGAAGCCGATGGCGGAGGAGATGACGCCGTCGATGCCGGCCAGGCCGCGATTGCCGACGGCCATCACGCCATGGGTGATCTCCCGGGGGTCGCGCGCCAGGTCGACGTCGCGTGCGGTGTTGGAGGATCCGACATACATCCCGGCCTCCGCGGGCAGGTTGTGCACCACGGTGCGGGCGACGGCCGGACCGCTCGGCCAGCTCGCTTCGATCAGCGGCACGGCGGCGGCAGCCACGACCTGTCCGGCGGTGCGCCATTGGGACGCCCAGGCACGGTCGACGCAGGAGGCGACCGCCTGGTGACTGCGCTCGATGTCGTCCCATTCGTGCACGCGCCGGACGACGTGCCCGGGGTCGGCCCACGAGGTCAGCGGCGTGACCGCCTCGACGGTGATCGCCGGGTTCTGCAACAGTCGCGCCACGTCGCGGTCGAGGGTCACCCGGCCGCCGATGAGCACCCGCTCGGGCAGATGCTCGTCGACCCACTCGTGGGCCCGTAGCAGCAGCGGGCCGTTCGGCGTCACCCGGCCACGGCGGTAGGCCCCGAACGGCTCGGCCATGATCGGCCAACCGGCCGCGTCCGCGAGCTCGGCGAGCTCCGACGACTGATGCGTGGCGGGCAGGTCGCCCAGCAGCACCAGCGTGCGCGGCACGGGGGCGATGCCGGAGCCGGTGACGGCGCCACGCCCGTGCGAGTCGGGCCGGCGCAGGCTCAGCCACGCCTCACCGTGGGGACGGCCGGCCAGGCTCTCGGGCCAGTCGCTGTCGGTGTCCGTGTCGTCGAGCGCGTCCGGGACCAACGGCTCCCGCAATGGAACGTTGAGGTGCACCGGACCGGGGTCGCCGGAGGGGTAGCCGCGGGACTCGGCGACTGCACGCCCGATCACCGACCGCCAGATGGCCTGCTGCCCCGCGCGCCGCTCCGGGGTGCCGAACTCGTGGAACCAGCGGGTCGACCCGCCGAAGATCTTGACCTGGTCGGTGGTCTGGTTGGCGCCGGTGCCGCGCAGTTCCTGCGGTCGGTCGGCGGTCAGCAGGATCATCGGGACATAGCCGTGCGCCGCCTCCAGGACCGCCGGGTGGAGGTTGGCGACGGCGGTGCCGCTGGTCGTGATGACCGGCACCGGCATCCGGGAGGCCTTGGCCAGGCCGAGAGCGAGGTATGCCGCGGACCTCTCGTCGACCCGCACGTGCAGCCGCACGCGCCCGGCGCGCTCGGCGGCTTCGGCGGCATACGCCAGCGGTGCCGAACGTGAACCGGGAGCCAGCACGACCTCGCGCACGCCCTGGCGGATGAGTTCGTCGAGCAGCACTGTTGCGATCGCAGCGGAAGGATTCACGCTCGCCATCCTCCCAGCCCGCGAGCTGAGGCGCGCGGGGGTGGTGCGCCGGTCAGCCGGCGGTGACCAGCACCTCCTCCTGCGGCGGCTTCCTGTCGCGGGCGAGCACGTCGGCCGGCACCTCCCGCTGCAGGAACGCCTCGGCCGCGCGGACCGCCGGGTGCAGGCCGGCGGTCGCCAGCACCACGATCGCGGCGATGACCAGCCACCCCGGGCCGTGCCAGCTCAGCGCCAGGAAGGTGTATGCCGCAGGCGCCCACCGCCCGCCCAGGGTGGCGAACACCTCCTGAACGCCGCCGTATTCGCCGCGGCGGCGCGGGTCCATCAGCTCCGCCTGGAACGCCCAGCTGCTGGCGGAGATGGCCAGCTCGGCCCCGGTGACCGTGACGTGGCCGAGCCAGACGAGGGTGACGGTGAGCAGACCGGAGGTGCTGTGCGTGACCATCGTGATCAGACAGGACAGCACGAAGAACGCTCCGGAGAAGCGTACGGCCTTCAGCGCATCGGCCAGGGTGTGCACGCCACGGGTGGTGTAGGCCGGCAGGAAGATGCACATCACCGTGTTGGTGCCGAAGAGCCAGGCCAGCAACCAGTGCGGGGAGTCGGTCGCTTCGACCAGCCAGAGCGGGATGACGACGTTGAGCAACACCTGGTTGGTCCACATCGTCCCACCGAAGAAGCTGACCGCCATCCAGCCGACGTTGTGCAGCGGTCCCTTGCCGGGGATCTTCTCCGGTGCGGTCCTGCGGTCGCGGGCGGCTGCCCGGTCGTCGTGTGATGCCCGCGGCAGGCGGGCGATCCAGTAGGCGTTGAGCAGGCCGATCGCCAGGGTGACCAACGGCATCCAGCGCAGCACCGTGAGGTTGTCGAAGGCGAGGGCGACACCGCCGATGATCGCTCCGAGGGTGAAGCCGACGTTGAGCGCGGAGTACATGTAGGCCTGGGTGCGGATACGCTCCTGCTCCGGCATCACGTCGAGGATGTAGGCGTTGCGCCCGGCGCCCGCGGCGTTCTCGATGATCTCGAAGAGGATCACCATCAGCAGGTATGCCGAGAAGCCGCTCATGAACGGCCACAGCCCGAACATCAGCGCGGCCAGCAAGGCGCCGGCCGACCACATGCGTTTGGGCCCGAGGACGTCGACCAGCCGGCCCGCGGGGTAGGCGACCAGGAAGGACACGACGCCGGCCACGGTCAGTCCCAGCCCCACCTGCGCCGCCGACAGCCCGACGACCTGGGTGAAGAAGACGGCGCTGCCGGTCAGGAACGTGCCCTCGCCGGTCGCGAAGAGCAGGGACTGCAGCGACAGCCGGCGCGACAGCGGGGTCGGCGGGATCAGCTGACCGAGTCCGGAACGAGCACGGGTGAAGGCGGTTTTCGGCACGGTGCAGTCGACCACGACGCACCGACAACCGTCACACGATTTTCCGGCCGGCGGGTCGCTGTCAGGTCCGCAGGACCGCCACCGAGTCCGGTCCGACGCTGACCGGCTCCGCACCCCCGCCGGTGACCACGCCGAAGCCGAGGACGACCTCGCCGGGCATCGCGGTGTCGTAGGAGCCGAAATTGGCCAGCACGACGTGGCCGCCGCGATGCACCCGAAGTGTGGCGCCGTTGCGATGCACCTCGACGGCGCCGGTGAGGATCTCGGGGGAGACCCGGCGCAGGCGCAGCAGGGCGGCATACCACTCCAGCAGTCGTGCGTGGTCGCCCTCGGTGATCTCGGACCAGTCGAGCGTTGAGTCGCGGAACGTCGAAACCGCTTGCGGGTCAGGCACGTCCGCCGACCAGCCGTGCTCGGCGAACTCCCGGCGCCGGCCCTCCGAGACCGCCTGGGCGAGTTCGCGCTCCTGGTGGTCGGTGAAGTACTGCCAGGGTGTCGACGCCCCCCACTCCTCACCCATGAAGAGCATCGGTGTGTAGGGCGAGGTCAGCAGGACGGCTGCGGCGGCGGCCAGTCGACCCGGCCCGACGAGTTGCGAAAGGCGCTCTCCGGTGGCGCGATTGCCCACTTGGTCGTGGGTCTGCAACGATGCGACGAAGCGCCACGGCGGGGTGCGGGTCGGGTCCACCGGCCGGCCGTGGTGTCGGCCGCGGAAGCTGGACCAGGTGCCGTCGTGGAAGAACGGCGTGCGCAGGACCTTCTCGAGTGCCGAGGGATCCGCGAAATCCGAGTAATAGCCCTGCGTTTCGCCGGTGAACACCACATGCAGGGCGTGATGTATGTCGTCCGACCACTGCCCGGTCAGACCCAGTCCGGCACCGTGGTCGTCCCGGGGGGCGACCGTGCGGGGGTCGTTGCGGTCGGACTCCGCGATCAGCGTGAGCGGCCGTCCGAGCTGTGCCGACAGCTCGTCGGTGCGCCGCGCGAGCTCCTCGAGGAAGTGCTCGGCACGGCCGTCGTGCAACTCGTGCACCGCGTCCAGGCGCAGACCGTCGAAGTGGAAGTCACGCAACCACATCAGCGCGTTGTCGATGAAGTAGTCACGCACCTCGTCGCTGTCGCGACCGTCCAGGTTGATCGCGGTGCCCCACGGCGTGGAGTAGTGGTCGGTGAAGTAGGGGCCGAACTCCGGCAGGTAGTTGCCGCTCGGTCCGAGGTGGTTGTAGACCACGTCCAGCAGCACGCCGAGACCGCGCTGGTGGCACGCGTCGACGAACCGCTGACACGCGGCTGCGCCGCCATACGCCTCGTGCACGGCGTACGGCGCAACACCGTCGTACCCCCAGCCGCGATCGCCGGGGAACGCGGCGACCGGCATGACCTCGACCAACGAAACGCCCAGCGCCGCAAAGTGATCGAGCTTCTCGACGGCGGCGTCGAAGGTGCCCTCGGCCGTGAAGGTGCCGATGTGCAGCTCATAGACGACCGCGCCGTCCAACGCTCGCCCGCGCCATTCGGAGTCCTGCCAGTCGTGCGCGTCCAGATCGACCACCGCGGACCGGCCGTGCGGCCCGTCGGGCTGCGCCAACGACCTCGGGTCGGGCCGTTCGGGACCACCGTCGAGTCGGAAGGCGTAGCGCCGGCCCGGTGTCGCCACCGCCGCCAGCCGCCACCACTGGCCGTCACGCCGCATCGGCAACCGCCGGTCGCCGAGCGCGAGCTCGACCGTGTCATGGGCGTTCGGTGCCCACACCGCGAACTCGTTCATGACTGCCGCTCCAGCAGCGCGACGGGCCAGGTGGCGAGCACCTCGGCGACACGGTGCCGTCCGTCGCTGGTGAACGTCGCCCCCGAGATGTGGTCGTGCCAGCCACCGGCTGGCAGATCGACGGTCGCATCCGCCCACCCACCGGATCGCTCCTGGCGCGCCGGCGCGCGGGTCGCCAGTGTCACGAACGTCTCGCGCCCGTTGCGCCCGATGGGGCCGGTCAGCCGGCTCGGCTGCACCGATCTGCTGAAGCCGAGCAGGTGCTCGGAACTCGAAACCACCGGGCGGTATGTCGATTCGGCACCGAACGAGCGGGGGTGGTCGCGCCGGATGTGCAGTGCCGTGGTGACGACGTGGAGCTTGTCGGCATCCAGGCCGGTGCCGTCGTCTGCGGTCAGCAGCTCGGCACGGTGCTCGAAATCGACGGGACGCCGGTTGTCCGGATCGACCAGTGACAGGTCGACCAGCTCGGTGCCCTGGTAGGTGTCGGGAACACCGGGCACGGTCAGCTGGAGCAGCTTGGCGCCCAGCACGATCGCCCGCACGGCAAAGGTGTTCGCGCGCACCGCAGCGTCCATCGCCTCCCGCGCCGGCCCGTCCTGGTCGGTGAGCCGGCGGGCGAAGTCGATGACGCGGTGCTCGTAGCCCTCGTCGACGTCCAGCCACGACGTCTTCAGGGATGCCTCCCGCAGCGCCTTCTGCAGGTAGCCGGTGAGCCGCTCGTCCGACAGCTCGCCGGCGCCGATCAGGGTCTGCCAGACGAAATGCGCCGTGCGCCCGTCCACGCGGGCCTGCTTCGCTGCCGTGCGGGTCGCAGCCGAGATCGCCTGCCACGCCTCAGGATCCCCGCCGAGCGCCAGCAACCTGGCGCGCACGTCCTCGCTGCGTTTGGTGTCGTGCGTGGACAACGTGGTCATGGTGGCCGATCGAGCGCCGCGCTGCTTCTTCGCCCAGTCGTGCAGCTCGTCCGCCGACGAGCCGGCCACCCGGCTCGGGTCGCTGCCGACCTCGTTCATGGCGATGAACTCGCCCCAGCGGTAGAAGGTGGTGTCCTCGATGCTCTTGGCCATCACCGGCCCCCACGTCTGCTGCAACCGCACGCCGAAATCAACGGCTGCAGGACGCGTGTCGGTGAGCAGTGCCAGTGGCAGCAACGCGGCCAGCTCGTCCTGCAGGTCCGGGCGTGCATGCAGGGCGCGGTCGTGTGCGGCGTGCAGATCCTCCCGTTGCGCCTGCGTCGGCTTGCGTCCCGGGCGCACGTAGACGCGGTAGACGTCACTGGCGACGAGCAGTTCGACCACGGCGGCCTGTAGGGCGTCGGCGGCCAGGTCCGGCAGCGCCTCGCGGGCACGCCGCGTCAGCCGCTCCACCTCCGGCTGCAGCGAGCGAGCGATCACCTGCCGCTTGGCGACCTCGACCGCGTGCCCGTAGTCCGGGTCGCCGCCCGTGGCAGCCCAAGTCGCTGCCAACGTGGAAGCACTCTCCGGGTCGGCGAGCGCGGACTGTATGACGCGCAGCGCGTCATACCCGGTGGTGCCCGAGCACTTCCAGCTGCGCGGCAGCGTCTCGTCGGGTTCCAGGATCTTCTCCACCCAGATCGGCGTGCCCTTGACCGCCTTGTCGGTGAGCCGCTGCAGGTAACCGACCGGGTCGGCAAGGCCGTCGGGGTGATCGATCCGGAAACCGTCGATCAGGCCGTCGTGGTTGAGCTCCAGCAGCAACGCGTGCGAGGCGTCGAACACCGCCGGATCCTCCACGCGTATGGCGATGAGCGTGTCGACCTCGAAGAAGCGGCGGTAGTTGAGCACGCTGTCCTTCGCACGCCAGTGCGCGAGCCGATAGTGCTGGCGCCACAGCAGATCCGCGACATCGTCGGTGCTGTCGGTGCCGAGCGCGAGAGGCCACGCGTGCTCGTAGTAGCGCAGCACCGGCTCGGCACCGGACCGGTCCAGGGTGATCTCGCCGGCCGCGAGAACTTCGTCCAGCGGCTTGCCGAGCACGGGCAGGCCGATGCGACCGCCGCCGGCCTTCCAGTCGACGTCGAACCAGTCGGAGGTGCTCGCGTCCCGGCCGTCCCGCAACAGCTGCCACAGCTGGGCGTTCTGCGACTCCGGGGCGGGGATGGCCATGTGGTTGGGGACCACGTCGACCACGACGCCCAGGCCGCGGCTGTGCGCCGCCGTGACCAGCTCCTCGAAGCCGGACCGGCCACCGAGTTCTTCGCTGATCCGGGAGTGGTCGACGACGTCATACCCGTGCATCGAGCCGGGCACCGCCTGCAGGATGGGCGAGAGGTAGAGGTGGGAGATGCCCAGCGCGGCGAGGTAGTCCAGCTGCGCCGCTGCATCGGTGAAGGTGAAGCCTTCGTGCAGTTGCAGTCGATAGGTGCTGGTGACGTCACGAGCCATGGCCCCATCATGCCTGTGCGCCTCGTTGGCCGAGGAGCGAGGGACGAGCCCTTCGAGACGCCCGCTCGTTCCTCACGGGCTCCTCAGGGACCACGTCTCGAGGTCAGCGAACGTCAAGACGCGCGATCGTCCCGCAGATGGATCGACAGGTCCGTGCGACCGGAGGCGTGCTGCTCACGCAAGCGACGGTCGCAGTCATAGTCCTCGAGCATCCGGCGGTACGGGATGGGCTCCTCCCGGTCCAGCGACGCGATCCTCGCCCGCACCTGCCCCCCGTGCGTCCTCGATGCCCGGCCAATCGGGGGTGTCGATGCCGAGCAGGGCGAGGGGATTCCAGCGCAGCGATGCCGGTGTACCAGAGGATGCCGTGGGTGATCGGGAACAGCAGGTCGTGGATGTTGCCGTTGAGACCGCGCTCACCGAAGGCGGAGGCTCGGTCACCGGTCGTGGTGATGACGAGCCCGCGTTTTCCGGCGAAGGCGCCGTCGCCGTCCTTGCGCGAATTGCCCGCGGCGTCGTGCAGTCCGTAGGCGAAGCCCTGGGTGAAGACCCGGTCGAACCATCCCTTCATCACCGCCGGCATGCCGGCCCACCACAGTGGAAAAATCAGGACGATCAGGTCGGCGTCCTGCAGGAGTCGCTGGTGGTGCCCGACGAGCGGGTCGAGAGTGCCCTCGCACCGCGCATCGACCGCATGATCACCCACCGGGCGGTCGAACTCGGTGATGCCGTAGTCCGCCGGGCGAACCACTGCATCCTAGTGCAGCTCATTGAGATCCAGCAGATCCACGGTGTACCCGTGGGCGCGTAGCTCTGCGTCCGCGGTGCGGGCCAGGTCGTCGGTCAACGATTGTGCGGACGGCGCCGCGGAGATGAGTAGTGCTCGCATACAAAAAACGCTACGTGCATGGTGCCACTTTGGATAGTACGGTCTTTGATGTCACTAATGGGCAACGAGGGAACGGAGCCGGGATGCGGGATGCAGTGCGTCGGGCCCTGGCAATCTGCCCGGTCGAGGTGGGAGTCGCGGTCGCCGGCGGCGACTGGAAGCTGACGACCGTCTACCGGCTCCGCAACGGCCCGTTGCGCTTCGGCGAGTTGCAACGGCAGGTGGGTCCGGTCTCCGCCAAGACGCTCACGCGGCAACTGCGTGCGCTTGAGACCGATGGCGTCGTCATACGCACGGTGTATGCCGAGGTGCCGCCGCGCGTCACCTACGAGCTCACCGAGGCCGGTATGGCGCTCGCCGAGATCGCCGACCTGATCGGCGCGTGGGGCACGAAGTATGTCGGCGACCCGGGCGAGCCCGAACAGCTCTCGGGCTGAACGCTACTCGGCGGGCGCGCGGGTCAGCACGTGCGCACAGGTGCTGGCGATGCGCTGGTAGCCGAGTTTCTCGTAGAGGCGAAGGGCACCGGTCGCATTGGCAGCATCGACGCCGAGCCCAGCTGCGTCCATGCCGGATTCGCCGAAACGGCGCATGGATTCGGCCAGTAGCGCCGCGGCCACGCCTCGTCCGCGATGGCTGCGCAGCACACCCAGTTGGTCCGTGTAGCCCTCGCTGTAGCCCTGTGGCTCCCAGTCCTGCTCCCACGCGTAGTTCATCGCTGCGCCGATGACCCGGCCGGTGTCTTCGTCGATCGCCAGCACGGTCCACGCAGGACGGAATCCGTGTGAGTCGATGCCTTCCTGCCACATCTGGGCGGTCACGGTGGTGTGACCCCAGTGCTCACGGAACGCCTCGTCCATCACCTGGTGGACCTCGTCATTGCGCGCGAGGTCCCAATCGACCAGCCGCACACCGTCGAGCACAGGCATGTCGACAGGGCCGTCGAGCCGGCGGGACATCTCGAAGAAGTAGCGATCCGTGAGCAATTGGTGTCGCGCTGCCAGATCGCGCACATCCGCCTGCTCCGTCGGCGCGAAAAGTCGCAACGCCAGAGGACCGTAGCCCGGGCGGCGTGACGCGTCGTCCCAGGCGAGGCCGTGCGCGAGCTCCCACTGCAGGACCGCTGTGCCGATGCCTTCGCCGCGCCGGTCGGGTCGGACTGCTCCGACGAGGCGACCGATACGGCGTTCGGTGATGGCCCGGTTGCAGCCGGACCACGCAGTGGCGACGATGCGGCCATCGGCGTCGTGTCCGACGAGCGTGTCCGCCTCCGGGACGGAGCGTGGCGAGTCCCAGAATTCTTCGAGGTCGGCCAGTGAGGTTCGTTCGGGATTGGCGTCATACGTCTCGCACTCGGTGTAGAACTCGGCGATGGCGGGCAGATCCTCACGGCCGAACGGCTGCCATGAGATGCCCGGCAGTTCGTCGAGTCGCTGACGGGCCGCAGTTTCCGAGGGAAGCTTCATGCGTTGTCGTGCTTGAGGATTCGCGCTGCCTCATCCGAGGTCAGCAACACGACGTTGCCGTCCGGATCGTCGACCATCGCGGCATACGGACCCTGGGTACGTCGCGGCGCCATCCGGCCGTGGTGGCCGGCGGCGGTGAGCTTGGCCCACATCGCGTCGACGACGGCATCGTCACCCGCGAAGAACTCCAGCAGTTGCTGATAGCCGCCGTCCGGCCGGCTCCAGGTCGGGTCGTTGGAGCCGGCGAAGCCTTCGACGAGGATGAGGCTGACCCCGCTGGGCATTCGCAGGGCTGAGACGGGTCGGTCCTGGCGTGGATCCGGCATCGCCAGGCCGAGCGTGCGGTAGAACTCGACCGATCTCGCGACATCGCGCACCTCGAGCACGACCATGCTCAGTTGCATCTCCATCTGCCCAGTCTGGGTGAATGCGGTCGATCTCGACACCGAATTTCCCGGTCCGGACACACGCCCCCACCGTCATTCGGCAAGAAAGACCTCGACCTCAGGGCAGTGGCGTTGCGCCGCACCTGTCGCCACCGGCCCGCAGCGCCGAGTTGGTGCGCTGCCACGACGCCGGGTCCGACGCCCGTGTCACCGGTCGGATGACGTACCCATGCGCGCGGTCCACCCGGGTCGGCCGGAACTTCTCGGTCGTGGTGACCTTCCCCGAGGCATCACGCCGGAAGGTCACCAGCGCGATGACGCCGTCCTGTGCCGCCTCGGTCGACCTCCGGCCGCCATACGCGACGATGCCGGCGGCCTGGTCGGACAGGGCGTTGCCGAGGCTGTAATTGACCAGCCGGCCATCGATCCGCTCACACGGCTGCACCACGTGCGGGTGGTTACCGATGATGTAATCGACCGTGCCGGAGGAGAGCAGTTCCGTTGCGAGACGGCGTTGTTCGGCAGTCGGCCGTGGGTCTTGCTCCTCTCCCCAATGCATCGAGACGAGCACCAGATCGGCGCCGTGCGCTCGCGCTGACCGGGCGTCGGCCTCGATGCCGCGGGCGCCGACCACGTCATACAGGTTGCGGGCGGCCCACGGCGCGCCGACGGGCACGTGCCGGATGTTCCCGACCGTGTTGTCCAGGGTGTAGCTGTAGGACAGCTGCGCGATGGTGAAGCCCTTCGCCCGGTAGATGGCCGGCTGGCCGGGGTGTGCGGCGTCGGCGCCGGGTCCCGCGGCCTGCAGCCCCGCCCGATGCAGGATCTCCCGGGTGGCGCCCACGCCGGCGAGCTGCTGGTCGAAGGAGTGGTTGTTCGCCGTGCTGCAGCCGTCGAAGCCCGCCCCGCGCAGCGCCGTCGCGAACGCCGTCGGCGCCCCCATGACCAAGCCGTGACTGAGGTTGGCGCCGGTCGCGCCCAGCGGTGTTTCCAGCTGGCAGATCGCCACATCGGCCGCCCGGATCGTCGGGGCGAGCTGGGCGAACATCGGGTCGAAATCCCACGTCGTCCCGCGCCTGGCCGCGGCGAGCACCGCCGCGTGCGGGATCTCGTCACCCGATACGGCGATCGTCACCGTGCCGGGTTCGTGGCGCGCGGATGGCGTCGTGGCGTCATTCGTCCGCGCCGACGAGGGCGACCGGGTACCGACTGCGGGCGAGCTGTATGACGCACCGGGCGACCGCGGGACCGCGCTGCTCGATGCCCTGGACGCGGGCATCGACGTGCCAGCGGAGGCGGGGGCCGCGGCCGAGTCACCGGTGGACGACCGGGCGCCGGTGGAGCAGGCGGCGAGCGTGAGCACCGTCAGGGCCACCAGAGTCGTCCGACGGGCGGGTTGGAAACGGCGGGACGACATGGGGCGAGAGCGTAACCGACACCGGCGCTTCAACTGCGGTAGCTTCCCGTACGTACTCACCAGTAAGTTCGACCCCTTCGTCAGGAGCGGAACCCATGGGAAAGTTCGATTCGCCGGTCAAAGCAGCCCCGGGCTCGGACCTCAACGCCAAGCAGGAGGGCCTGCTGTGGGCGGTCGTCACGGTGCTGGCCTTCGTCGTGTTGCTCTTCCTCGACTTCATCTTCCAGCCGGACACCTCCTCGCTGCCGGGCCCGACCTGGCTCACCGGTCCGATCATCGGCTTCGTGATCGGGATCATCGCTGCACTGGTGGTCAAGCCGCGCAGCTGGCAGGTGCAATCCTGGATCGTGCCCGGCGTCGTGCTGGTCCTGGTCATCCTGTGCGAGCTCTTCCAGGGCGACGCGCAGTGGGTCGGCCAGGCGCTCGCCACGTTCTTCGTCGGCTTCGGCGGTGGCGTGCTCTTCTTCCGGGCCGCCGAGAAGCAGCACGAGTTCGACCTCGCCCGGCAGGGCTGAATCGCTGCGACCCCACCGCCCCTGGTCACCGACAGGACCACCTCTGCATCGAGGGGACCAGCAACTCGGCCGATTTGCTGGTCCCCTCGATCGTGTGCTGGTCCTGTCGGTCAGCGGGGCTGTGCCGCTCGATCAGGCCGAGCGAGCACTCTCACCGTGCGGTCAGGCGCGGGCGGCGCGCTCCACGTCGAAGCGGTCGTTGTCCATGACCTTCGCCCAGGCAGCGACGAACTCGTGCACGAACTTCTCCGCGGCGTCGTCGGAGGCGTAGACCTCGGCCACCGCACGCAGTTCGGAGTTGGCGCTGAACGCCAGGTCCGCACGCGTGCCGGTCCAGGTCTGACCCTGCGGCCCGGTGCCGACGTAGGTGCCCGGCCGGTCGCCCGGCTTCCAGTCGGCGGTGATGTCGAGCAGGTTGACGAAGAAGTCGTTCGTCAGCTGGCCCTCACGGTCGGTGAAGACGCCGGCCTTGTTGTTGCCGGTGTTGGCGCCGAGGACGCGCAGTCCACCGATCAGGACGGTCGTCTCGGGGACCGAGAGGTTGAGCAGGTTCGCCCGGTCCACCAGGTGGAACTCGAACGGCGCCTTCGGCTCGCTCTCGACGAAGTTGCGGAACGCGTCGATCTTCGGCTCCAGGTAGCCGATCTGCTCGACGTCGGTCTGCTCCTGGGTCGCGTCGCCGCGGCCCGGAGTGAACGGCACCTGCACGTCATACCCGGCGGCCTTGGCCGCCTGCTCGACGCCGAGGTTGCCGGCCAGCACGATCGCGTCCGCAACCGAAACGCCTGTCGCCGCAGCGATCTGCTCCAGCTTGGCGACGACCGGACCGGTGACGCCCGGGTCGTTGACCGCCCAGCCCTTCTGCGGCTCCAGCCGCAGCCGGCCACCGTTGGCGCCACCGCGCTTGTCGGAGTTGCGGTAGCAGCCGGCGGCCGCCCAGGCGGTCTTCACCAGCTCCGAGACCGAGAAACCGGCCTCGGCGATCTGCTGGGTGGCCGCGGCGATCGCCTCGGCGCTCGGCGCCTCGGTCGCGGGGATCGGATCCTGCCAAAGGAGTTCCTCGGTCGGTGCCTCGGCGCCGCGGTAACGCGTCGCCGGGCCCATGTCGCGGTGGGTCAGCTTGAACCACGCGCGGGCGTAGGCGTCGGCGAAGGCGTCCGGGTCGTCCAGGAAGCGCTTGGAGATCTTGCCGTACTCCGGGTCGAAGCGCAGCGCCAGGTCGGTGGTCAGCATGCGCGGCTCACGCTTACCGTCACCCTGCGACTCCGGCACCATGTCGGCGCCACCGCCGTTGACGGGCCGCCACTGGTTGGCGCCGGACTCGGACTGGAAGAGCTCCCACTCGTAGCCGTAGAGGATGTGGAAGAACTCGTTGTCCCAGCGGGTGGGGTGGTAGGTCCAGGTGACCTCCAGGCCCGAGCCGATCGCGTCGATGCCCTTACCGCTCTTGTATGACGACTTCCAGCCCAGGCCGTTCTGCTCGTACGGCGCGGCCTCCGGCTCCGGACCGACCTGCTCGGCGTTGCCCGCACCGTGCGTCTTGCCGAAGGTGTGGCCGCCCGCGATCAGGGCGACGGTCTCCTCGTCGTTCATCGCCATACGGGCGAACGTCTCGCGAATGTCCTTGGCGGCGGCCAGCGGGTCGGGGTGACCACCCGGACCCTCGGGGTTGACGTAGATCAAGCCCATCTGCGTTGCGGCCAAAGGATTTTCGAGGTCTCGCTCGCCGGAGTAGCGGTGGTTGTCGCCGAGCCACTCGGTCTCGGCGCCCCAGTAGATGTCGTCGTCCGGCTCCCACGCGTCGACGCGGCCGCCGGCGAAGCCGAAGGTCTTGAAGCCCATGTCCTCCATGGCGGCGTTGCCGGCCAGGACCATCAGGTCGGCCCACGACAGCGACTTGCCGTACTTCTTCTTGACCGGCCACAGCACGCGGCGGGCGCGGTCCAGCAGGACGTTGTCCGGCCAGGAGCTCAGCGGCGCGAAGCGCTGCTGTCCGGTGCCGGCGCCGCCGCGGCCGTCCTGCACGCGGTAGGTGCCTGCGGAGTGCCACGCCATCCGGACGATCAGCGGACCGTAGTGCCCGAAGTCGGCCGGCCACCACTCCTGCGAGGTCTTCAGCGTGCCGATGATGTCGGCCTTGACCTCGGCCAGGTCGAGCGCCTCGAACGCCTCGGCGTAGTCGAAGTCCTCGCCCAGCGGGTTGGCGACCGCGGGGTTCTTGGCCAGGATCTTCAGGTTGAGGCGCTGCGGCCACCACTGCTGGTTGCTGTCGCCCTGCGCCGGCTGCACGAGTTCGTGCATGACCGGGCACTTGCCGCCGCCGGCGTCGCTGTCGTTGATCTCAGCGAGTGGCTGCTCTTCTGTGGTGCTCATGGCGTCCTTTCGTAGCGGCGAGCGTCAGGCCCGCTTGGGTGAAACTTCTTGGGAGGCAACGCAGTCGGGGCAGTAGCCCCAGTAGATGACCTCGGCTTCGTCGATGGCGAAGCCGTGATCGTCCGAAGCGTGCAGGCACGGCGCGGCACCGACGGCGCACTCGACGTCGACGACGGTGCCGCAACTCCGGCAGACCAGATGATGGTGATTGTCGTTGCGCCGCAGCTCGTAGAGCGCGGGGGAACCGGAGGGCCGGATCCGGCGCACGAGGCCGGTCTCGGTGAACGTGTTGAGACAGTCGAAGATGGCCTGCCGTGACACGCTCGGCAGCACGTCGTGCACCGTCTCGGCCAACAGCGCCGAGTCCGCGTGCGGATGATCGTGCACCGACTCCAGCACCGCGAGCCGCGGCCGTGTCACCCGCAACCCGGCAGCGCGAAGGGCGGTCTCGAAGTCGGGCATGGCGCCAGTCTCGTGCATTGTTTGGACTGGGTCAAGTCTTTGTGCCGATAACGATTCGGTGTCGGATTGATCTGCTATGCGTACGGCGCCTGCGGCCGGATCGGTAGCGTGCGGACAGGTGGGGGGAGCCGCTCGAGCGGACATCTGCAAGTGGGGGGCGAGGCGATCCGATGGGTCCAACGGCATGAATCGGCTGGCCGCGATCGCCCGCCGGCACCGTTTCGGGCAGACGGTGCTCTTCGCACTCACGGTGTGCCTGCTGGTCGGCACCGCTGCCGTCGACCCGCTGCTGACCCGGTCGTTCAGCCATGCGGTGGTCAGCTTCCACGCCCGCGCCGAGGGTGACCTGGGCGGTCAGGTGCTCATCACGGCCAACTCGCTGAGCACGCAGTCGCCGCAGACGGCCGCCGAGCTGACGTCCATCCCACGCCTGGAGAAGCTGCTCGATCCACGGGTGCGACCGGTCGTCGGATCGCCGGTCGTGTCGACATACGGCAACGAGTTCTGGCACGAGACGCTGCTGCCGATCACCGTGCAATCCACCGTGGGGCAGTGCCGCCACGTCGCGCTGGTGCAGGGACGGTGCCCGACCGCCGAGGGCGAGGTGTTGATGTCGCAACCGACCTTCCACCGCGCGTTGACCGGCCTGCACCTCGGCTCGGTGGTGACTCTCGGGCCCACGCAGGCGCCGACCAGGCTACGCATCGTCGGGGTCTACACGCTGCCGCGGGCAGACCGGTTCTGGCGCGGTGTGGACATCGCGCGTTTCAGCCCTGACTCCAAGGACTCCGTCGCGACGCTCCTGGCGACGCCCCGGACGGTCGAACAATCCGTCCCCGTCACGGCGTCCGTGAGCTACCCGGTGCTCGCGTCCCGACTGACGCCCGCATCGCTCGCGAGCGCGGCCGCCGGTGCACGGGCGATGGAGAAGCGCGGCGACGTCAACGTCTTCGAGAGTCTCAACCAGGTCTATGACGCGACCCGGCAGGACGTGCAGCAGGTGCGCCGGATCCTGCCCTTCCTGCTCGTGCAACTCGGGGTCGTCCTGCTGATCCTGCTGGTGCAGGTGACCAGCTTCTTCGCGACGGTGCGTCGCGGGGAGGCAGCTGTGCTGAAGATGCGCGGCAACGGGACAGCCGGCGTGGTCCGGTTGGGAGCAGCCGAGTTCCTCCCGGCCGCGGTCGCCGGAGCCGTGGGCGGTCTCGGACTGGCGTATGTCGTCGACGGCTTCGTGCGGCACTGGTGGCTGCCGGGAAGCGTTGCTGCCCGGTGGAGTTGGTCCTCGCTGCTGGTGGCTGCAGGTATGGCGGTGCTGATCGGCGCCGTGTGGCTGGTGTGCTGGTGGCTGACCGCACGCGCGTCGATCAGTGCGTTGTTGCGGGCTCGGCCACCGCGCCGTCGTGGGGTTCGCCTCTCGACGCCGGCCGCCGTGCTCGGTGCGGTGTGCCTGGTGGGTGTCGTGCTCACCGCGACGCACAGTCTCACCGGTGCGCCGGTGCAGATCACGCCGGTCCTGCTGGCGGGGCTCGTCGCGATCGTGGTCGGTGCACTGCTGGCGCCGGCCGCGACCTGGCTCGTGCGCCGCCTGTTGACGCGGCGACGCTCCGCTGCGGCACTGGCGGTCGCGCAACTGGGCCGCCGCGCCGGTGTGGTGACGGCGGTGACGACGCTGATCATCACCTCGGCGCTGCTGACGCTGAGCGTGAGCGTCTTCGTGCGGGGCGCCGACAACCGGGCCGCCCGCACTGCCGCCGATCTGGGGGCGACGTCGCTGGTGCACGTGAGCACCGGGCCCGGCAGCGCGAGCGGGCAGGACCTGATCGACGCGGTCACGTCCCTCGACCCGCAGCACCGCGAGTTCGCGCCCGCGGTGATGATCAACGCCTCGACACCGATGAGCAACGCGATCCTCGGGGTCATCCCGTCCGCCATGCAGCACGTCGGCAGCCGCACCGGACTGCAGCAACAGGTGCCGTGGTCCGCGCTGGGCACCGGCACAGCGGACGGCCGACCGGCAGCACTGATCGCCACCTGGACCACCGAGACCACCGTCGGTGCAACGGTTTCCGCTCCCACCATGGCCGACGTGGACGGAGACTTCACCGTGGTGGGCGCGGCGCCATACATCCCGGGTGTCGGCGCGCGCACGATCGTCGTCGACCTCAAGACGATGCTGGCGGCCGGCGACCGGCAGGACAACGTCTCCTTCCAGGTCTTCGCCGCGACACAGGACCCACACCGTCTGGCGCAGCTCGAGGCGGCGGTGCGGAAGGCGGGCTTCGCCTCGATCCAGGTGCAGACCACCGAACAGGTGCGTGCCGGGTATGACGCCACCGCGACCGCTTGGGCGATGAACCTGAGCATCGTGGTGTCGGTGCTCGCGGTCCTCGCGGCGCTGACCAGCGTGGTGCTCGTGGCGGTGGCCTCGCGGACCGACCGTCGCCGGGACCTGCGGGCGTTGCGGACCGGCGGAGTGCCACGTGCCGTGCTGCGCCGGGCAACGGTGGGGGAGTTCGTCATGCTGACCCTCACCGGTGGCCTGATCGGAGCGGCGACGGCACCCCTCGCCTCCCGGCTGACCGGACCGACCATGCTGTGGTGGTCGACGCCGCCCGAACAGCCCGTCACCAGAACGGGTTTCCAATGGCCGTTCGGCGCGGCCGCGGCAGCCGCGCTCGTCGTGCTGTTGGTCGTCGTCGGCGCGGCCTTCGGCAGCCGCCTGGCCCGATCGGCGGAGGCCGCGGAGAGGGGACGACTGGGATGACTGGGATGACGCCCGGGGACACACCACCGATCGTCACCGTCGAGGGCCTGGTGCAGATCTACAGCATCGAGGGACAGGACGTCGCCGCCCTCTCCGGCGTCATCCTGACTGTGCAGCGGGGCGAGATCGTCGCACTCGTCGGGCCTTCCGGCGCCGGCAAGTCGACCCTGCTCAACGTGCTCGCCGGCCTGATGTCACCGAGTGCCGGGCGAGTGCGGCTGGCCGGGCACGAGTTGAGCGCCAAGAACGCCGCCGTCCTCGACCGGGCGCGTGGCAGCGACTTCGCCGTCCTGCTGCAGGACGTGACCCGCAACCTGTTGCCCTATCTGTCCGTCCGGCAGAACGTCGAGCTCGGCTGGCCGAAGTCGGTGCGGGCCGGCATCGACATCGACGGCATCCTGGACATCGTCGACATCGCGCCGGACCTGAGACCTCAACCGGTGCGGGCGATCTCGGGCGCCGCACGCCAGCTGACCGCGATCGCCGCGACGCTCGCGACCAACCCGTCGGTGCTGCTCGCCGACGAACCCACCAGCAGCCTGGCCGGCGCCGAGGTGCGCGCGGTCACCGACGCGATCCTGCGCGCCAACCGTGAACTCGGCACCACGGTCATCGCGGTCACGCACGATCTCGATGTCGCTACCGCGTTGGACGCGCGGATCATCACCATCCGGGACGGGCGGATCCGCATGGACGCGCGGGCCGGCAACACCCTGGTGTCGATCCGGGAGGACGGCAGCCTGCCGCTGCCGGACGACGTCCTCGGGCAGTTCCCGGCCGGCACGCAGGTGACCGTCCGCCCCGGGGAGGACGCCGACACATTCGTCGTACGACGTGCGGGAGGTGACGACCACAGATGATCCATGTGGAGCGGGTGACCGCCGAAACAGCGGACGGGACGGTCATTTTCGACGACCTGGAGCTGCTGGTCGGTGATGGTGAAGTGGTTGTCGTGACCGGGCACGCCGGTAGCGGGAAGTCGGCGTTGGTCGATGTATGCCGCGGCGTCCTGCGGCCGGTGTCCGGAACGGTCGTGGTCGAGCCGGCCGACGGGTGCGCGGTGATCACCCAGGACTACGACCTGTCCGAGTCGCTGACCGTCGTCGAGAACATCGTGCTGCCGCTCATCGCTCGCGGGATGGACCACTCAGCGGCCGCTCAGCGTGCGGCCGAGGCGTTGCAACGCCTCGGGGTCGGGGCGATCGGCGACCACCTGATCGACGAGATCTCCGGCGGCCAGCGTCAACGGGTCGCCGTGGCACGGGCCCTCGCGGATGAGCCGTCGGTCGTCCTGGCCGACGAGCCGACGTCGGCGTTGGACGCCGAGAACCGGGTGCTCGTGCTGGCCGAGCTGCACCGCGTGGCTGCGGCCGGCGCGTCCGTGCTGATCACCACCAACGACACGCAGCTGGCGCAGAGGGGTGACATCGCGTTCGCGCTCGACCCGCACTGACGGTCAGGCGCACACGGGCCGCGGCTCAACGCCGCCCGGCCGGGTCAGAACGCACCGTCGTGGCGGTAGACCGTGAGGGCACGACGGTCCACCCGCAGATCGAGCACATCGGCCTCCTCGCCGAGTTCGCCGTCCCGCGCGATACGCACCGGTCCGCCGCGCACGATCTCGATCTGCAACGACGGTGCATGAATCTCGTGGTAGCGCTTGTGCCGGCCCAACTGCCCGGTGAGCAGGGACACGAGGATGGTGAGGGTCGCTCCCAGACTGGACGCGTCGAGCATCCGCAGATCGATCAGTCCGTCGTCGAGGCGTTCCCGGAAACTGGGCGCGAAGCCGTGCGGCTCGTATTCGCTGTTGCCGAGGAAGAGCAGGTCGACGCGGACGGTGCGGTCGTCGACGCGCACCGTGATCGGCCGGGAGCGCACCAACGTGCGCAGTCCGGCATACAGTGCCGCCAGCGGTTTGCCGATGCGCTGCTCGTTGCGTTCCCGGATGGCGACGAAATCGGTGTAGACACCGATGCTCGCGGTGTTCAGGAAGAGCCGGTCGTTCAGGTAGGCGAGATCGACCTTCGCCGCGGTGCCGCGCTTGACCGCCGTGATCGCGTCACGCAGCGGGTAGGACCAGGCGTCCTTCGCGAAGTGGTTGAATGTGCCGGCCGGGAAGACGGCCAGCGGGACCTGCTCCTGCCGGGCCGCCTGCGCCGCTGCGCGCACCGTGCCGTCGCCACCGGCGACCCCGAGAACCGCTGCGCGCGCGGCGGATTCGCGCATCACCCGATCGATGTCGCTGTCCTCGGTGAGTTTCACGACCTCGAGATCGGGAAGTTCCTCGCGGACCTTGTCCAGCACGCGCTCACCCTCGCCGCTGTGCGACGCCGGATTGACGACCAGCACGACACCGTCGCCGGTCGGTCGCTCGGTGAGCTGCAGGAGATCGGGGCGTTGTACGGCGGAGGGCGGCTCGGCCGGTGGCACCAGCCGTGCGCCGACCTGCGCGACAGTCGTGCCGAGCAGCCAGCCGGCCGCCACGTCGGACGGGTAGTGCGCACCGGTGGAGATCCGGGAGAGCCCGACCAGGCCGGCCAGTGCTCGCAACGGCAAGGACAGCACCGGCAACTCCAGGCCGACGGCGGTGGCGAATGCGGCCGCGCTCGCGGCGTGTCCGCTGGGGAAACTGGCCGAGGACGGCAGCTTGCGCGACAGGCGCACGAGCGGCACCGACGCCAACGACGGGCGCGCCCGGCGATTGGTCCGCTTGGCGAGCTGATTCGCGATCAGGCTGGTCGCCGCGATGGAGACGACGCCGCGGACCGCGGCCCGCTTGGCGCGCCGATCACGGCTCAGGCCGAGCGCGCCGGCGACGCCGAGCCACAGCACCGAATGGTCGGCGACGTCGGTGAGCCTCGGCAACGCCTTGTCCAGTGCGGGACTGCGCGTTGCGGCGATGCCCTCGAAGATCGACACGTCGATCTGATCGATGTCCTGCATGAGGCGCTTGACGCGGTCGGGCACGAGGCGGGTGCGGTGGTTGGCGAGCGGCATGACGCCATACTCCCGCACCACCCGGGTGATAGGACGCAGGCGCAGCTCCCGCGGGTGGTCCGGGTCGACGCGCAGCCGATCAGGGGCGTCGTGCCGATGCAACGCAATTTCGCTCGCGTCACACTCGCCACGGCCCGTGCCGGCCTCTACGGTGAATGGTGTGACAGCACAGGAGCTGGTGCACGACCCGGCCGAGCGTGTCAACGGCGCGCCGGCGCTGGTGCGCGGCCATGCCGCCCTCCGGTTGGCGGTTGCCGCACTGATCGCTTTCACCGTCGTGGTTCAACTGGCCGAGGCGCTCACCCGCGAGGACCAGCGTGCGACCGTCGGGAATTTCTTCAGCTACTTCACGATCCAGTCCAACATCATCGTCGCGGTGGTGCTGGCGGTGTCGGGCGTCATACAACTGCGGCGGCCGGTCGGTCGTCGGTTGGACCTGGTGCGTGGGGCGGCGACGGTGTACATCTCGATCACCGGCGTCGTCTATGCGCTGTTGCTCAGCAATATCGACGTCAACACGCCGTTGCCGTGGGCGAACGTGGTGCTGCACTACGTCGTGCCGGTCGCGATGGTCGTCGACTGGCTGCTCGATCTGCCGGAGCGGGTCATCGAGTTCCGGACGGCGGTGGTGTGGTTGGCCTATCCGTTGATCTACCTGGCCTACACGTTGCTGCGTGGTCCGGCGGTCGACTGGTACCCGTATCCGTTCCTGGACCCGGGTCCGCACGGCTACGGCTACGTCGCGGTGATGAGTCTGTGCGTGGCGGTCGCGGCGGCGGCGTTCGTGGCCGTCGTCGCCGGCGCCACCCGGCTGCCGGGCCGGATGATCCGCCCGCGGGGCTGACCCGGGCCCGGCATCCGGCGGGTTACCGCACCCCGCCGGTGCAGGCGTTGAAGACGGAGTTGGACTGCGGGTCGAACTTCCCGTCGATCGGGAACCACCACTCGACCCTGGTGTATGCCGCAGGGCCGTGCTGGGAGCAGTGGCCCAACCGGAACGCCCGGACCGCCGCGGTCGTCGGGCGGCATTCGGCGATGGGGCCGTTCGCCGGCGGCCGGCACGCGGTGGCGGTGCCCTTCGCGACCTTGCCGCCCCACGACGTCCAGTGCACCGTGGTGATGTAGCTGGTCGGATCGCCGCCGAAATCAACGACTTTCGGACGGCTGGCACCCAGTCCGCGGGTGAAGTGATGGGCGGTGCCCAGCACCGGCGGCGACGCGAGATGCGCGATGCCGGTGGCGCTGCGCGTGCTGGCCAGGGCCGAAGGACCCCAGGCGGTGACGGCGCCGGCGATGCAGACGGCGGTGAGGGCGGTTGCGATGGTGTATCCCCGAGTGTTCATGTCGGGAGGACTCCTGGGAAGCGGGCACGGTTGGCCCGGTGAGGTCACAAATCGATTGCGTTCGTGCAGCGGACACGACCTGACCGGAAGCACGCCTAGCGTCGCAGTCCTGCTCGTCAACGCCGAGCAGCACCACGACAGAGGAGACCACGCATGCAGTTGGCAGCCACCCGTATCGTCACCGACGACGTCGACGCACTCGTCGCGTTCTACGAAGAGGTCACCGGGCTGACGGTCACCCGGCTGCACCCGTTGTTCGCCGAGCTACGCACCGAGACGGGCGTGCTGGCGATCTCCAGCACGCAGACGGTCCCGCTGCTGGGCGACGGTGTGGCCGAAGCCGGCGCCAACCGCACCGTCGTACTGGACTTCCGTGTCGACGACGTCGACGCGACCTACTTGCGACTCCGGTCGTTGCTGGACACCTTCGTCAAGGAGCCGACGGTGATGCCCTGGGGCAACAAGTCGCTGCTCTTCCGCGACCCCGACGGCAACCTGGTCAACTTCTTCACGCCCCAAGTCGTCTGAGTGTGCTCGGAGAGGAGCTGTCGCACCGGTCCGCGTATTCCGTGTTCGCACCACGGACGTGTGAGGACGCAGCAACAGGGGTAACCCCGTATGACGTCGCAACCGCAACCACAGGGAGGTCCACATGGGACTGTTCGACAAGGCCACGAACAAGGCCGAGGAAGCAACCGGCAAGGGTAAGGAAGCCGCCGGCGACGCGACCAACGACGACTCCACCAAGATGGAGGGCAAGGTCGATCAGGCCAAGGCGGAGGGCAAGGACAAGCTCGAGGACGTCAAGGACAAGTTCGACAACTGACTCGTCCGACGCACCGCCTGCCGGCGCCTCACTGCGGTGGGGCGCCGGAGGTGTGTCCGGTGCCGGTGGGCCCTGTGGGGCTCGAACCCACAACCTACGGATTAAAAGTCCGCAGCTCTACCAATTGAGCTAAAGGCCCCTGCGTGTGTGCGCGTGCCAGCGTAGTCCGCGGCACGGCCAGCGTCACATCGACCCGAGCCGGTGAGTCGCAGAGGCCGCCCGCGTGCTGTCCGTCGGGTACGCGCCCGGGTGCGGCCTGTCGGTGCGCCGGGGCAGAATCAACGGCATCGGGGGATCGGCGCAGCGGGCGCCGATCGGGGTTGCTCACATTCGGGGGAATGACGCAATGGCGCCGAACGGCACTGGCACGGTGATCGTGACGTGGCTGCTGGCGGCTGCCGCATTCGTCGGTGTGGTGGTGCTGTGGCCGCGCCTGGCCGCACGGCACTGGCGGGCCTGGGCCGGCCGGGTCGTGCTGCAGGCGACAGCCACCACCTTGGCGCTGGTTGCCGTCGCAGCGACCCTCAACGCCGAGAACGGCTGGTACGCCGACTGGTCCGACCTGCGCAACGACCTGGCCGGCACCGCGTCACCGCACAGCGCCTCCAGGACGTATGGCGCCGACCCGGTGCAGGCAGCGCCGGCGCCCGCGGCGGCCCGGGCCGACCGTGCCGCGCGGCACGCCTACCACCGGCACCGGTCCCGCTGGGAGTCACGACTGCGTCACCGACCTCGCGATCGTGGCCAATACCTGCGGGTGTCCATGCCGGGTCCGACCGGACGGCCCGTCGCACTGGAGGTATGGCTGCCGGCGGCATACAACGACCCGGCGCAGGCCGGCCGTACCTTCCCGGTGGTCGAGGCGTTCCACGGCATACCCGGCACGCCCGACGATTTCCACCGGCCGGTGCGCATCGGCCGCATCATCAGCCGGCTGGTCGAGGAGCATCAGCTGGCGCCGACGATGGTGGTCGCGGCGCCATACACCCCGCACGGGCTCGACACCGAATGTGTCGACGGCCCCGGCCTGCCGATGCTCAGCTGGCTGACCCGCGACGTCCCGCAGTGGGTGATCCGGCATCTGCGCGCGCGTCCTGACCGCGATTCGTGGGCGACGCTCGGCTTCAGCGCCGGTGGCTACTGCGCGGCGCTGACCGCGATGCGCCGGCCACAACAGTTCGGCGCCACCGTCCTGCTCGGCGGTTACTTCAAACCCGCCTTCGGGCGATGGCAGCCCTTCGGCGACACGACACCGGCCGGCTACGATCTGCTGCGCCTGGAGCGCACCGATCCGCCGCCGATCGCTGCCTGGGTGCAGGTGGCGCTGCAGGACCCGATGTCAGGCCGGGGCAGTGAGCAGTTCGCGACCATGGCACGACCGCCGATGTCCGTCACCGCGGTCGTATGGCGCCGCGTCGGGCACCGGATGAGCGTCTGGATCAGCGCCATGCCCATGGCTTTGGAGTGGCTGGGCCGGACGCGCGCCGGCTTCCGTCCAACGCCCACTGTCGCGCCCTGAGCGGGCCGGGCGGGCCGACGCCGGCGGCCCACCTGGGAGGATGGACGGACCATGAATCTCTACGATCGCCTGCCCGACGCCGACGACCCGGACGAAACCTACGCACGATTCGTGGACTGGGCGGGGGAGGGCGGCCTGTCGCTCTATCCGCACCAGGAGGAGGCGATCATCGAGCTGCTCGGCGGGGCCAACGTCATCCTGGCCACGCCGACCGGCTCCGGGAAGTCGATGGTGGCGACAGCCGCGGAGTTCGCCGCGCTGGCCGGTGACCGGGTCAGCTTCTACACGGCGCCGATCAAGGCGCTGGTGTCGGAGAAGTTCTTCGCGCTGTGCGAGACGTTCGGCGCGGACAACGTCGGCATGCTCACCGGGGACGCCTCGGTCAATGCCGACGCGCCGATCATCTGCTGCACCGCCGAGGTGCTGGCCAACATCGCGCTGCGGGAGGGGCGCACCGCCGACGTCGGCATGGTCATCATGGACGAATTCCACTTCTACTCCGAGCCCGAACGAGGCTGGGCGTGGCAAGTGCCGCTGCTCGAGCTGCCACAGGCCCAGTTCCTCCTGATGTCAGCGACATTGGGCGATGTGACGATCTTCGAGGAGGAGCTGACCAGGCGCACCGGACGCCCCACCGCGACCGTCGCCCAGGCGGAGCGACCGGTGCCGCTGGCCTTCAAGTGGGCGATGACGCCGCTGCACGAGACGATCGAGGAACTGCTCTACGCCAAGGAGGCCCCGGCGTATGTCGTGCACTTCACCCAGGCGGCGGCCCTCGAACAGGCCCAGGCGCTGATGAGCATCAACATGCTCAGCAAGGTCGAGAAGGACCGGATCGCCGAGATCATCGCCGGCTTCCGCTTCTCGGCGGGCTTCGGTAAGACGCTGAATCGCCTGGTGCGCCACGGGATCGGTGTGCACCACGCGGGCATGCTGCCCAAATACCGGCGGCTGGTGGAGACTCTCGCGCAGGACGGGCTGCTGAAGATCATCTGCGGCACCGACACGCTCGGGGTCGGCATCAACGTGCCGATCCGCACCGTCATCTTCACCGGGTTGACCAAGTTCGACGGCACCCGGCAACGGCTGCTCAAGGCCCGCGAATTCCACCAGATCGCCGGCCGGGCCGGCCGCGCCGGTTTCGACACCAGCGGCACGGTGGTGGTCCAGGCACCGGAACATCAGATCGAGAACGCCCGGGCGATCGCCAAGGCCGGCGACGACCCCAAGAAGCTGCGCAAGGTGCAGCGCAAGAAGCCGCCGGAGGGCTTCGTCAACTACACCGAAGAGACCTTCGACAAGCTGGTCCACGCCGACCCCGAGCCGCTGCAGTCTCGGATGCGCATCACGCATTCGATGCTGCTCAATCTCGTTGCCCGGGAAGGCGATCCGTATGCCGCGGTGCGTGACCTGGTGCGTGACAATCACGAGGATCCGCGGCGGCGCCGGCGGCTGGCCAAGCGGGCGATCACCCTCACCAGGGAGCTGCTGACGGCCGGAGTCATCGAGCGACTGCCGCAGCCGTCGCCGGACGGGCGGGGCGTGCAGCTGGTGACCGACCTGCAGGAGGGTTTCGCGCTCAACCAGCCGCTGGCGCCCTTCGCGCTCGCGGCGCTGGACGTCCTGCCCGACGCCGACGACCCGGCCACCGACCAGCTCACCCATGCGCTCGACGTGGTCTCGGTGATCGAGTCGATCCTGGAGGATCCGCGGCCGATCCTGCTCGGCCAGCGGCGCAAGGCCCGCGGCGAGGCGGTCGCGCAGATGAAGGCCGACGGCATCGAGTACGACGAGCGCATGGAGCTGCTGGAGGACGTGACCTGGCCGCAGCCACTCGCCGAGCTGCTGGACGCGGCGTTCGAGACCTATCGGGCCGCTCAACCGTGGGTGGGGGAGCAGGCGTTGTCGCCCAAGTCCGTGGTGCGTGAGATGTACGAGAACGCCTGGAGCTTCGGCGATCTGGTGCGCTACTACGAGATCGCCCGGTCCGAGGGCATCGTGCTGCGCTACCTCACCGACGCCTATCGCACGTTGCGGCAGACGGTGCCCGACAGCGCCAAGACCGACGAGCTGTCCGACCTCATCGAGTGGCTCGGCGAGGTGATCCGGCAGACCGACTCCAGTCTCCTGGACGAGTGGGAGGAGCTGGTCAATCCGGCGCTGCACGAGGAGCGTGCGTCGGCGCTGGTGCACACGCCCCGGTCGATCACCACCGGGAAGGCCTTCGCCATACAGATCCGGCGCGGCATGTTCCACCGTGTCGAGCTGGCGGCCCGCCGGGAGGTCGTCGGGCTCGCCGCACTCGAACGCGCCGTCGCGGCGTCGACCGAGCCCCCGACCGAGATCGTGATGGACGAATCCGCTTGGCACGACGACCTTTCGGCATACTTCGCCGAACACGAGGAGATGCTGACCGACGCCGACGCGCGCGGACCGGCATACCTGCGCATCGAGCGCGGCAAGGACAAGTGGGAAGTGCGACAGGTGATCCACGATCCGGCCGGTGATGGTGACTGGGGCATCGACGCCGAGGTCCCGCTCGCCGCCAGCGACTCCGCCGGCCAGGCCGTCATCGTCGTTTTGGGCCTGAACAGGTTGGACTGAGCCTTCCGGCGTCGTCGCCCGCGTCGTTTACGGTGGACGGTGATGACCGAGAGAACTCTTCATGGCTGACGGGGACGAGCCGCGCAGACCCAGGCGCCCGGCGATGTTCAGTCCCGGCGCGCTGGACGCACAGGGCTCCAGCGGCGTCGATCCCGCGGAGGTCTCCGAGATCGCGCACGAGACCGCCGCGGTGCTGGTCGGCAGGGGACGTGCTGCCGACGATCCGGAGATGACCGGGCGGCTGGTGCGGCTGGTCGACGAGCTCGGTATGGCGACCGTTGCCGAACTGTGGGCCGGACGCCCGGCGGTCAGCCTGCCGGGTGCGCTGTGGCGGCTCTACGCCATCCACGAGTCGGTGCGTCGCGACTCCGTCGGCGCCGCCGCCGACTACGAACTCGGCCGGCACCGCGCGGACGTGCAGCACGTGATCGCCGGTGCGGCGGAGCCGCCGTCACCGGACGGCCTGCGTGCGCTGGTGGACGCCATACTCACCGGTGTCTTCGACGGCGACCTGGCGGTGGCGCTCGAGCGGGCCGCGGCGTTCTGCCGGATCATCTCGGTCGGGCGGGCGCATCGCGCCGACGAGCACGACGGGTATGACGAGCGGTCGGCCAGCGAGGCGACTCGCAGCGCGGCGGCGCTGCTGGACACCGCCAAGGACCTGGAGCGCTGCGCGGCGGCGTGGCGACGCGGTGATCTCGACTGAGGTGGGTGCGCCGGACCGGGAGCGCCTCACGGCGCACGGCCGCTCGTAGCGGCTAATTTTGGGACCCGGGGCTGCCGCGGTCCGGCGCACCATGAAGCCTAACGGCGTCCGGGACGCAGTTGTTCCATGCCCCGCGGGATCACTTCGGCGAAACGGCTCAGCGGTGGTCGGTCGCGCCGAGCATGACCTTGCCCTGGCCGGCACACGCTGCACGGTGCTCGCGGGCCTCCTGGCGGGCCTTGTCCCGCGACCGGCGGGCGCGGCCGGTCCAGTCGCAGCTCGTGCAGTAGCCGAACGCGAAGTTGCCGTCCTCCTTGGTGAGGTCGTCCTCCAGCGGCACCAGCTCGGTCGTGGACTGGTGACCGTGCGAGTCGCTGACCTGCAGAGTGTTGCCCTTGCGGCCGCGAAAGAGCGGCCGACGGCTCTCCTTGCCCTTCCCCACGGGGTAGTTCATGCCGGACCAAGCCGAATCGGGCGAAAGGAGCCCGGTCACCGACCGAGAGGAGCACCGAACGACCGAGGGGAGTACCGATCCAGGTCGGATCCGTACTCCCCTCGGTCAGGGGATACTCCTCTCGGTCAGCGGAGCGCCGGGCTACCTCACCCGAAACGGCCGGAGATGTAGTCCTCGGTGGCCTTCTTGGCCGGGTTGTTGAAGATCTGCTGCGTGTCGTCCATCTCGATCAGGTTGCCCGGCTTGCCGGTGGCCTCGAGATTGAAGAACGCCGTCCGGTCCGACACACGCGCCGCCTGCTGCATGTTGTGCGTGACGATGACGATGGTGAACTGCTCCTTCAACTGCGTCATCAGATCCTCGATGGCCAGCGTGGAGATCGGGTCGAGCGCCGAGCACGGCTCATCCATCAGCAGCACCTGCGGCTCCACCGCGATCGCCCGGGCGATGCACAGCCGCTGCTGCTGACCGCCGGACAACCCGGCCCCGGGCTTGTTCAGCCGGTCCTTGACCTCGTTCCACAGGTTCGCCCCGACCAGCGACTCCTCGACCTTCTGGTCCAGCAGCTTCTTGTTCTTCACCCCGTTGAGCCGCAGGCCGGCGATCACGTTGTCGCGGATCGACATGGTGGGGAAGGGGTTCGGCCGCTGGAACACCATGCCGACCGTGCGGCGGACCGCGACCGGGTCGACCGAGGCGGCATACAGGTCCTCGTCGTCGAGCATGACCGTGCCCTCGACGCGGCCACCCGGGGTGACCTCGTGCATACGGTTCAGCGTCCGCAAGAAGGTGGACTTCCCGCAGCCGGACGGTCCGATGAAGGCGGTGACCGAGCGTGGTTCGACGGTCATCGTGACGCCTTCGACCGCCTTGAAGTCGCCGTAGTAGACGCTGAGGTCCTTGACGTCGATGCGCTTGCCCATGAAGTGACTTTCCTTGTTCCGGGGGCCGCGGAGCGGCTCAGCCCTTGACCTTGGTGAAGTGGCCGATGACCCGACCGATCACGTTGATGACCAGCACGAGCAGGATCAAGGTGCAGGCGGCACCCCAGACCCGGTCGGCGCTCACCTGGTCGCCGGCCATGTTCGGCAGGTTGGTGTTGATCAGTGTCGGCAGCGCCGCGATGTTGCCGGAGAAGAGGTTCTGGTTCAGGAACTGCGAGTACTGCGCCAGGATCAGCAATGGCGCGGTCTCGCCCGCGACCCGCGCGAAGCCCAGCAGCGAGCCGGTCACGATCCCGGAGAACGACGTCGGCAGCACCACACGCACGATCGTCTTCCACTTCGGCACACCCAGTGCGTATGACGCCTCACGCAGCTCGTTCGGGACCAGCTTGAGCATCTCCTCGGTGGAGCGGCAGACGACCGGCACCATCAGCAGCACCAGCGCCAGCGACGAGCAGAAACCGTTGAGCTGCCACCCGAAGAAGGTCACCCAGATGGCGTAGATGAACAGACCGGCCACGATCGACGGCACACCCGACAGGATGTCGACCATGAAGCTGATCGTCCGGGCGATCGCGCCCCTGCCGTACTCGACCAGGTAGATCGCGGTCATGACGGCGATCGGTATGGCGATCACCGACGTGCCGAGAGCGATCAGCAGCGTGCCGATGATCGCATGACGTGCGCCGCGGACGTTGTGGTCGAAGCCTGGTGCACCGACGCCCGACTGGTCCTTCTGCCACCACGTGACGTCCAGCATGGTGCTCAGCCCGCGCGACAGCACCGTCCACAGGATCCAGGCCAGCGGGACGAGGGCGACCAGGAACGCAGCCCAGATGACGACCGTGGCGAGGTTGTTCTTGACGGCCCGGAGGCCGGACTTGCTCGGCCCGAGGCCACTGAGCGGCGCCTCGGACCGGGCGATCTCCTTGGTGTCCATGCTCATTCGGTGAATGCACTCCTACGCTCGATGACCACTCGCGCCAACGCGTTGACCACGAAGGTCAGCACGAACAGCACCAGGCCGGCGGCGACATACGCTCCGGTGCCGATGCCCGGGGTGAATTCCGCGGCACCGCCCGCGATCTTGGAGGCGAACGTGTCGCCGCCATTGAACAGCGACCACGTCCACTTCGTGCCGTTGGGCAGCGACGAGAGGATGTAGAGGACGGCGACGGTCTCGCCGAGCGCCCGGCCGAGCCCCAGCATGGTGGCGCTGATGATGCCGGTCTTGCCGAACGGCAGCACCGCCGTGCGGATCATCTCCCACTTGGTGGCACCCAGCGCCAGCGCGGCCTCCCGGTGCGCGACCGGAGCCTGGGCGAACACCTCGCGGGTCAGCGCCGTCACGATCGGCAGGACCATGATGGCCAGCACGATGCCCGCCAGGAAGATCGTCGTACCGCCGCCGATGCCGGGCACTTTGCCGAAGAGCGGGAACCAGCCGAAGGTGTCGGAGATCCAGTTCTGCAGGTGCTCGTACTTCGGGGCCACGATGAAATAGCCCCACAGGCCGTAGACGATGGACGGCACGGCGGCCAGCAGGTCGATGAGCGCCGCAGCGGCCCCGGCCAGCCACCGGGGGGCGTAGTGGGTGAGGAAGAGGGCGATCGCGACCGAGAACGGCACGGCGATGGCCAGCGCCACGACGGAGGTGGCCACAGTCGTCCACAGCATCTGCACGATGCCGAACTTCGCCGCCGAGACCTCCCACTGACGAGTGGTGAGGAAGTTGACCTTGTCCTCGCCGATCGCCGGAACCGCCTGGAAGAGCAGGAAGATCGCGACCAGCACCACGAGGGCGATGACCAGCACGCCGCTGCCGGTCGCGGCGCCGCCGAAGATCCGATCGCCGCGCCGGCCGGTGCCTGCTCCGTCACCGCGCAGCGGTGGACGCCCCTCGGGGTCGGGCAACTCGTCGGCGAGCGAGGCGCCGGTCGATGCAGTCATGCGGTCTCCGTGAACGTCGCGGCGCGCTGCGCGCCGCGGGGATGATGCGGTATGGCGGGGAGGTCGACGCGCGCCGGCGGGGGCGCCGTTCGCCGACACCCCCGCAAGCTTGTCACGAGGCTCAGCTGATCGAATCGATCGACTCCACGACCTTGGACCGGATCGGCGCCGGCAGCGGAGCCGCCCCGACTCCGGTCAGCTGCTGCTGGAACTCCGGGGAGGCCATGTAGCCCAGGAACGACTTGACGTTCTTGGCGGTGGTCGGGTCGGCGTACTTGGAGCAGACGACCTCATACGTCACCAGGATGATCGGGTAGGCACCCTCTGCCTTGGTCTTGTAGTCGATCTTCAGCGACAGGTCCTTGCCGGTGCCGACGATCGTGGCGGCTTCGACCGCCTTGCCCGCGGAGTCCGCAGTCAGCGCGACACCGTCCACGGTGGCCATGTCCAGCTTGTTCTGGATGGCGTAACCCCACTCGACATACCCGATGCCGCCGTCGGTGGCCTTCACGGCGCTGGCGACGCCGGCGGTCTTGGCCTTGCCCTGGCCGACCGAGCCCTTCCACGACTTGTCGTGCTTGTGCGGCCAGTCCGCCGGGTCGACGGTGTTCAGGTAGTTGGTGAAGTTGTCGGTGGTGCCGGAGGAGTCAGAGCGGAAGAACACCGAGATCTTCGTGGCGGGCAGGGTCACGCCCTTGTTGGCTGCCTTGATGGCCGGGTCGTTCCAGGTGGTGATCTTGCCGGCGAAGATCTTGGCGATCAGCTGCGGGGTGAGGTTCAGCTTGCCGACGCCCTTGAGGTTGTAGGAGACGGCGATGGGTCCGGTCACCATCGGGATGTCCAGCGCGGTTGAGTTGCACGCCTTGGCGGCCTTGGCCGGCTCACCCTTGTCGGGGTTGAGTGCCGAGTCGGAGCCGGCGAAATCGACCTGCTTGGCGATGAACTTGGTGATGCCCGCCCCCGAGCCGGTGCCGTTGTAGGTGATCTTCGCGCCGTTGCACTTGCTCTGGTAGCTCGAGATCGCCTGGGTGATGGCGTTCTGCTGGGCGGTGGATCCTTCCGCGGAGAGGCTGCCGGAGAAGCAGGTGGTGTCGCTGGAGGCGACCGCGGCCCCGCTGCCGCCCGCCGCATTGCCCTGCGGGGCGTTCGAGCTGCTGGAGTCGGAGTTGGAGGCGCTGCCGCAGGCCGTGAGCGCGAGGGCTGCTGCGACTGCGAGGCCGGAAAACTGGCCGATGCGCGTGATCTTCAAGAGAACTGCCTTCCCACAAAGAAACTGGATGGATCGGCCACGTCGGCCGGTCAAGCGTGACGGTAGGGAAGCCGGGTGACCGGTTACCACCCCGGTGGTGAACGCCGGGTGAACGAGTCACGACGCGTTGATGAGGGTCCGGCGCAGCGCGGGCGAGCAGCAGGTCAGGCGGGCGTATGCCGCTCGACGCTGAGCACTCGGGCGTCGGTGCCGGAGCCGACCAGCTGGCACACCAGCGCCTCGCCCTTGGCCATGCCGTCGTCGGCCGCGACCGCGAGGATCTCGTGCACCTCGCTGTCCGGCGCGGTGGCGTCCCGCAGCCGGCCGAGCACCGTGGGCAGCACCGGCCGGTGCGTGCACAGCGCCGAGGGTTCGGCGCGTTCCAGCAGCCGCTCGATGTTGCGGGCGGCCCGGGTCGGGTCCTTGGCGAAGATCTCCTCGGACAATCCGGGTTTGGTGCGCAGCCGGATGCCTGCCGCGGCGGCATACGGCTGGACGGTGGTGAAGCATCGTGCGGAGGGCGAGGTGATCACCCGCTCGATCCCGTATGCCGCCAGCACCGGCACCAGGGCTTGGGCCTGTTCGCGGCCGCCGCGGTCCAGCGGCCGCAACGGGTCCTCCCGGTCCCACTGCTTGCGGGCCACGGAGTCGGCGTGCCGGACCACGACCAGCGGCCAGGTCTGCAGGGTGCCGGCACGGTCGGCCTCGACCACGGCCTGCAGCTGCAGCGCGTCGCGCACGTAGCTGAAGCGGGTCTGGGCCTGCGCCGGGGTGAGCCACGCGACCTCGTCGATCTCGTTCTCGAGGTCGCCGCTGCCGCTGATCACCTCTGCTGCCCAGTAGCGGATCTCCTTGAGCTTCCCGCGCTGCATCGAGTAGACGGAGCGGGGCAGTGGTATGCCGAGACGCGGCCGAAACCCGGTCTCCTCCAACACTTCTCGCGCAGCAGCGGCCGCCCATGTCTCGCCGGGGTCGAGCTTGCCCTTGGCCCAGGACCAGTCGTCGTACTTCGGCCGATGCACGAGGGCGACCTGCAGCTGGTCGCCTTCGCGGCGCCACAGGACCGCGCCCGCCGCGGGGACGGTGCCGGATCGCAGCGCGGCGGTGCGCGCCGTCACCGGCGGCGGGCCTTGCGCTTGCGCTTGGCGTAGGTGGCAACCAGGTCGGACTGCAGGTCGCGCAACGGTGTGCCGTCGGGGGCGAGGTTGTGCCGCTCCCAGCGGGCGTCGCCGTGCAGGTGCCAGGACGAGGTCTCGTCCGACATACCCTCGTCGAGCAGCGCGGCCAGGGTCGCAATGTGTTTGGGATCGGTGATGCGCACCAGCGCCTCCACCCGGCGGTCCAGGTTGCGATGCATCATGTCGGCGCTGCCGATGTAGACGATGTCCTCCTCAGGCCCGTCCGCGCCGTCGATGACGAAACGGAAGACCCGCGAGTGCTCCAGGAAGCGGCCCAGGATGGAGCGAACCCGGATGTTCTCGGACAGGCCGGGGACACCCGGTCGCAGCGAGCAGATGCCGCGGACCCAGATGTCGACGTCGGCGCCGGCCATCGAGGCGCGGTAGCAGGCGTCGATGATCTCCTCGTCGACCAGGGAGTTGACCTTGATCTGCACCCGGGCGGTCTTGCCCTCGCGGGCGGCGTCGGTGACCCGGTGGATCTTCTCCAGCAGTCCGGTGCGCACGGACCGGGGCGCGACGAGCAGTCGCTTGAACTTGCTGCGCGGCGCCATACCCGACAGCTGGTTGAACAGCCGGGAGAGATCCTCGCCCACCTCGCGGTCGCAGGTCAGCAGACCCAGATCTTCATAGAGGCGGGCGGTTTTGGGGTTGTAGTTGCCGGTGCCGACGTGCGCGTAGCGCTTCATCTCACCGTTTTCCTCGCGGACCACCAAGCACAGTTTGGCGTGGGTCTTGAGGCCGACCATGCCGTAGACGACGTGCACCCCGGCGCGCTCGAGCTTGCGCGCCCAGGTGATGTTGTTCTCCTCGTCGAAGCGGGCCTTGATCTCGACCACGGCGAGCACCTGCTTGCCGGACTCGGCGGCGTCGATCAACGAGTCGATGATCGGGGAGTCACCGCTGGTGCGGTAGAGGGTCTGCTTGATCGCCAGCACGTGCGGGTCGTTCGCGGCCTGCTCGATGAAGGCCACCACGGACGTGGAGAACGAGTCGTAGGGGTGGTGCAGGAGTATGTCGCCCGCGCGCACCGCCGCCATGACGTCGGACTGGGCGGAGCGTTCGACGGGGGCCAGGTCGGGGTGCGGCTTGGCCAGGAACGGCGGCCAGCGCAACTCCGAACGGTCAAGGTCGGCAATGATGTTCAGCCCGCGCAGGTCCAGCGGCTCGGGCAGCCGGTAGACCTCGTCGTCACGCACGTTCAGCTCACGGACCAGCAGGTCCATGACGTGGTCGTCCATGTCGTCGGCGACCTCGAGCCGCACCGGCGGGCCGAAGCGGCGCCGGGTGAGCTCCTTTTCCAGTGCGGTCAGCAGGTTTTCGGCGTCGTCCTCCTCGACCTCGAGGTCCTCGTTGCGGGTGACCCGGAAGGTGAAGTGCTCGCGGACCTCCATGCCGGGGAAGAGGTATTGCAGGTGTTCGGCCATGACGTCCTCGATCGCCACGAACCGGGCGTCATACAGCTCGTCCTCGTCCTCGGCGGCCGGCAGGGCCATCAGCCGCGGCAGCAACGGCGGCACCTTGACGCGGGCGAAGTGCTCGCGGCCGGTCTTGGGGTTGATGAGCACGACGGCCAGGTTGAGCGACAACCCGGAGATGTAGGGGAATGGGTGGGCCGGGTCGACGGCCAGCGGGGTCAGCACCGGGTAGATGCGGTTGCGGAACAGCTTGTTGAGGTGGGCCCGGTCGTCCTCGGTCCACTCGCCCGGGCGGACGATCCGGATGCCGACGTCGCCCAGTGCGGGGCGGATGTGCTGCTGGAACATCTTGGCGTGCACCTGCATCAGCTCGTGCGCGGCCTTGCTGATCTCGTCGAGCACTTCGCGCGGCTCCAGGCCGGAGGCGGAGCGCACGGCGAGACCGGTGGCGATGCGGCGTTTGAGGCCGGCGACGCGCACCATGAAGAATTCGTCCAGGTTGCTGGCGAAGATCGCCAGGAAGCGGGTGCGTTCCAGCAGCGGCACCAGCGGGTCGGCGGCCAGCTGCAGCACGCGCTCGTTGAACTGCAGCCAGGAGATCTCACGGTCCAGGAAACGATCGGCCGGCAGCTCCTGGTCGACGGTGGCGTCGAGTTCAGGGGCGACGCGGATGAACCGTCCGTTGTCGCCGCGGGCCCGCTGGGCAGCGCGAGTCTGCAGGCGCACCAGCGAGGCGTCGCTGGCCGTGGTCTGGGTCGCCGGATCCTCGGTTGCGCTGGTCGTCGGCTCCGAATTCATGCGCTTATCTTCCCACGCAACGCAGGTCGAGTGCCGGGGGAGCGCAGCACGCGGGTCGAGTGCCGGGGGAGCGCAGCGGAGGAGGTGTATCGAGACCAGTGCTCAATCACGCTGGTCGAGTGCCGCGAGCAACGAGAGGTGTACCCCGCGGTGGCCGAGGAGCGAGGAACGAGCGGGGGCGCTGGTCGAGTGCCGCGAGGGACGAGCGGTGTATCGAGACCAAGCCCCGCGGGTCGAGTGCCGCGAGGGACGAGCGGTGGCGCTGGTCGAGTGCCGCGAGGAACGAGCGGTGTATCGAGACCAAGCCCCGCGGCTCAAGCCTCGCGTCAGCGCGTCACGGCATACATGACATCCACGCCGGTCCGCTCGAAGCCCAACCGCATGTATGTCGCCACTGCCGCGGCGTTGTCCCCTTCGACATACAGGTCGATGTGCCGGACGCCGCGATCCTGCAGATGCGCCAGCCCGAGGGCGGTGACGACCCGGCCGAGCCCATGCCCCTGATGCCCGGGATCGACCGCGACGACATACACCTCGCCGTTCTGCGGGGCGTCTGGCGCGATCTTCGTCCAGTGTGAGGCTGCAAGCTCACCGGTCGCGTCGTCGAAGATGAGTATCAGTCCGGCCGGATCCCACCAGGGCTCGGCCATGCGCTCGTCGAGGTCCTGTCGTGTCATGCGGCCCTGCTCGGGGTGGTAATCGAACGCGCGCCGGTTGAGGCCGAGCCACGCGTCCTCGTCGCCCGTCCGGAAGATCCGTGCGGTGAATCCCGCTGGCACGTGTGGCGATCCGATGGGCGGGTCAGTCTCGGCAGGTCGGGCCATCTGCCACAGGCTTCGCACGACAGTCATACCTGTGGAGGCCGCGAGCGCCTGGGCGGCCGGCAGATCACCGTGCGCCCAGAAGCGCGCATGCGGCCGCTGGGCGAGCACGTCGTGCACGACGCGGCCACCGAGTCCGGCACGGCGATGTTCCGGATCGACGACCAGTTCCACGGCGCCGTCGTCGGCGACATACGCGCCCGCGGTCACGACTCCGTCGATGCGCACCACGTGCTGTGGCTCGGTGTGCCGCAACGCCAGTCGCGTCTGCTCGGAGAAGGGTTCGACCCCGTCGTACGACGTGGCGCGTTCCGCGATGGCCAGGAGTTCCGCTGCAGCAGTCACTCCGTCATCGTGCCGCATGTCTGGTCCGGCCGCTCTCGGTGGAGATCAACACGATCGACGCGGTTGGGTCCGTACATCCGCGGCAGTGCCAGCAGCACGGCGCAGGCTGCTAGACCGAACACGTGCGTCGCGACGACCATGGCGACCGGAAGAGTCCATTGCCGGTTCTTGAGCGCGCCCCACACGACGAGGATCAGCGCGATTGGAAGGCGCAACGTCAATGGCGGCATGACAGAAGAACCGAGGCTGCCACTGGTCTGACCGCTGTAGGCGCTGAGGAAGTGCAACCAGTCCGCCCATAGGCGCGGCGAGATACCGACACTCACGAGCACGACGGCAGCCGTCACCAGAGACGAGATTGCGAGGTGGCGCCAATCACGCCGCACGAGGAACCACACCGGACCAACGCAGGGCGTGAGCTTGGTCAGAGCAACGAATGCCCAACCGCCTGGGTGTTGAAAGCCCAGGACGACGACCACCGCGAAGATGAGGAAAACGTTTCCGGCCATGACTTCGTTGAGTCCAGCAATGCCAAGGGGAATTGCGAGGTTCCGTGGTAGGGGCCTCACCAGCCAAACGAGAGCACCCAGAAGTACTAGAGAGTAGACGGTTGCGAACACTGGCCAGGGTAGTTGCACGAGTGGCCACATCAGCTGAGCGAAGGCCGGACTGTAGAGGTAAGCATCCGGGACATTGGGCGCTGCCGCGTAGAGACCATCGCGCCACGCCATCCAGTAGGCATGCGAGTCGAACCCATACCGGAACGCCACAACTACCGCCGACGCTTGCAGAACCGCAGCGATCGCGATGATCCAGGGCAGGTCGCGGCGAAGGCTGGGGCGTACATCGATCGGGAGGCCACTGGTCGAGATCGATCGATGCGCAACGGCGCTGCGGAACGGCCTTTGCAACCATTTCATGTATTGCCTTGCTCGTTCGGTGAAAAGCACGGCGGGCCGAAAGTTCGCTGTCTCGCATCAGTCGGATCGTGCAGCGCTCTAACCGGCCTGCGCGAGTGGAGGACCATCAAGCGGACCATCAGGCAGAGGGGTACCAGCGCTGCCCATTGAGCGGAGAGCAAGGACATCGGCCACGGCGTCGAGCGCAGGAGGGAGAGGACCGGCCCTAGCCAGACAGCGATGAAGCCGGCTGCCACGGCCACGCGAACGCCCGGTGTGCGTTCGTTGACGACCACAGCCGCGATGGCCGGCAAGGCGATCACCAAGTCGTACACCATCGCGTGCGGAGCGGCCAGGAGTGTGACGCACGCGCCGGTGGAGAGGGCCACCCACTGCGTAGGTCGACGGCGGACCAGCCAGAGCGCCCAGGCGACGAGAAGCAAGATGCCGGCCGCCAACCCGATGTCGGCAACGGCGGGCGCCGCCGCCGCTGGCATAAGCGATATGAGAAGGCCTTCGAGCGAAACCGCTTTGTACGCTTGCCCAAGAGTGACGTAATCAGCGTACGTCGACGAGAAGATCGTGTGGATCCACGAGACCCACATGTCAGAACCGAGGAAGAACGACGACGGCAGCACGATGAAAGCGACTCCAGCAACAGTTCCGACGATGACTCGCACGCCCGCATAGACAAGCGCTAGCACGACTGCAGCCAGCATCAGCTGTGGCTTGGCGATGACGCCGAGGGAAAGCACAGCGCCGGCCAGTAACTCGTGGTGTGCATGAAGTAGCCGCACAGCCGACACACCCGCCAGCAGCACGAGCCAGGAGTCCTGGCCGCTGCCCACAAGTTCGAGCACGGGCTGCGTCGCGACGGCGATGAGCACGACACACCAATACGGTCCCCACCGCTCATTCCAGTAAGGGCGCAGTAGGACGGCGACGAGGGCCAACCCGGCGATGGAGATGGCCGTCCAGAGCAGCGCGGCGACCGTGTAGGACAGCGCACCGAAGGGAGCGAACGCCACTGCGATCGGCGGAGGAGAGACGAACCAGGACAGGTCCGTTGCGCCGTGTGACCGCTGAAGCGCAGACTGCACGACGGGGTCGTAGAGGTTGGCTGTGTGCCCATCGACCACCATGGCCCCAGCAGTCCAGCGAGCGCGAAAGTCAGGTAGCAGATGGCTCGGTCGACCGATGACTTGGACCGCCCAAGTCAGCGTGAACAGGACCAGCACCAGCATCGGATAGACACGCACACGTTCGCGCGTCAGGAATGCGTCGAGACGCCTGACGAGGCCTCGCCCTTGAGAGGGCATGTCAGTTCCGACCTGTGCGCGGTGGCGTCGGTGGCTCGAAGATCAACAGGCCGTCGACGGCTGCGACCTGTTTGCAACCGGCAGATCGGACTTCTGCGGCCAACTTGTTGTCGACAACGATCAGGTCGACACGCGGTGAGGTCGGAATCGCCCCGTGGTCGACAAAGGCCAGGTACTGGCGTTGCACCTCGTGCGGAAAGGCATCGATGGGATTGCCCGCCCAGATCCGAATTCCCGCCTGCGCAAACGTTTCTTCGGCTGGGTCGACCGCGAGGACTGTGCCGCCTGCGGCCAGCTGCCGAACCGTCGCAACAGCACCTGAGCCCCTGGCAGTGAGTCCCGGTCCACGGGTCACCATCTGCCAGCCGACGCCAACGAGTGCTATGGCCACCGCCGTCACCAAGGGAATGATCGCAAAGGGTCGCCGCTGGGCCAGACGCGCTCTTGATCGGCCACGCGCCGCGAGCGGGAGAAGAAGGAGAAGTAGCCAAATGCTGTTGCGAGCCGCTAGGAGCGTCGCCGTCCCCATACCGACGATGGCGACGATCTCCCAGAGCCTCGGACGACTACGTGCCCACATCGCGATCAGCACCATCGCCGCGAGCAACATCAGAAGATCCAACGGATTGTGAATGCGTGGCCGCGCCCACAATCCGACATGCTGTCGTGCTGCTTCATTTCCCAGAACGGCTTGGTAATAGGAGAACGTGTGCCATCCCGCGCTCGTCGCAAGCAGGACTCCTGCTAACGATGCTGCGCCGACGAAAGCTCGGCGACGGAGAGGGCCGTCGCAGCAGATCAGGTGAACCGACAAGAGCGCGCAACCGACCAGCACGCCGCCATGCAAATTGCCCCAGACCGTGACCAGAGGAACGGCAAGCCACAGTCGACGGGACGGTCGGTCTGCGTTTTGCAGCAGTAACACAATCAACGCCGCATAGGGCAGCAGGCTCAGTGACGGCATCCGCGCGATCGCGAGAGTGGAAGCGCCGCCGACGGTGACAAGCAGAAGTGCGGTGCTCGCACGTGCTTCTCGCTGACCGCTCTGATGGGGCGCCAACAGCACACCCAATGCAGTCGCCACGAGCGCCAGGTGCAAGACAATCAAGGCAGCCGGACCCATCGAATGCACCACGGACAGCAGCACCTCGCCGAATGCCATCGGGCTTGTCCACCCGTCCGTCGGCGCGGCTGCAAATGGAATCGAACGCGGGATGCCGTCTCCAGCTCGGATGCGATCGCCGATGGCCACACTCCAGAGCAGGTCGGCTCCCTGAGCCACCACCGCAGACAGAAGAACGACGATCCCGGACAGGACGAACCACGACACACCTGGAAGATGCCAGCCGGTGGCGGCCCGCCTAGACTCGTCTTCCGCCGGACCGTTGAGTGATTGCAGAGGAGCCGCCGAATCCTCCAGGCTCGCAGTCGCTTCAGTGGCCGGCATGTGAAAACATCTCGGCGATCCGGATGCCACCAGGTCCGACGACCACCACGATGAGCGCGGGGAACAGACACAGGATCAACGGGAACAGGATTTTCACGGTGACCTTTTGGGCCTGAGCTTCAGCTCGCTGACGACGCGCCAACCGCATGGCGGTGGTCTGCTCTCGCAACACGGACGCGAGCGGGATGCCCAGCTTGTCGGCCTGAGCAATCGCGGTCACGAAGCTCTTGACCTCGGCCAGATTGACTCGTTCGCCCAGTCCGCGGAAGGCTTCGCTGCGAGAAGTACCGATCTGAATCTCGGCGGTCATCCGGGCCAGTTCACCCGCGATCGGTCCCTGCACATTGCGCGACACTTCCTGAAGGGCGGCGTCGAATCCCTGCCCCGCCTCCACACAGATGGTCAACATGTCAAGCATTTCGGCCAGGCCACGCATTACCTGCTCCTGCCGACGTAACGCCACGTTGTAGAGCAGCAAATCGGGCAGGAAGAACAGGAGCGCACCGAGTAGCAGACCAAAGGAGACGCCCTGGATCGTGAGTCCGTCGCCCAGCAACAATCCCAGCGCCCCACCGGCGATCGTGCACAGACCCTTGGCTCCCAACAAGCGCTCCACAGTCCATGACACCGGGTGTCCGGCTCGATCCAGGTTTCGGGCTAGGCGCACGGTGACCGAGGACGGCGTGATCCTGCCGGTGAGATGGGCGGTCAACTCAAGCATCCGGTCGACCAGATTGTCCGTCTCCGAGCCCGCTTTACCAGCCGGCGCCGAGGGCGCACCGGCGACGAGTGCCAGCGACTTCGCCACAGTCTGCGCGTCGTCCGACGAGCGCAGCAGCAGGAGAATTGCGAGCGCTATCGCAAGCGCGATGAGTCCGGCTCCGGCATACACGACAGTCATCTCATACCTCGATCTGCACGGTCTTGCGCATCCATATCGTCCCGATAACCATCAGCACGCAGGTGCCGATGAGCATCACGACTCCGATGCCGGTCGTCCACAACAATTTGATGTAGTCGTAGTTCACGAATGTCATGTAGAGAAAGAGACAGATCGGTAGTGCGATGAGGATCGCCGCCGAGAGGCGTCCCTCGGCCGACAGCGCCGCCACCTGACCGCGCAGCGCCTCCCGCTCCCGCAGTGTGTGCGCCGTGGTGTCGAGCGTCTCTGCGAGGTTGCCACCGACCTGCCGCTGGATCCGGATCGCCATCACTGCCATGTGCAGCGATTCGGTGCCCATCCGCGTCGAGACGTCGTCGAGTGCGTCGGAGAGATCGGACCCGATTTGGACCTGAGCCAGTGCACGGGAGAGCTCCTTCGCGGCGGGTTCGGCCGCATCGCGGCTGACTGCCTCCAGTGCTTGGGGTAGGCCGAAACCACTGCGCAAGCTGGTGGCGACGAGGGTGAGCACTTGGGGAAGTTGCTTCTCGAAGGCGGCGGTTCGGCGAGACGCCTTGAACCGCAAAATACCCACTGGCAACGCGAAGCCCACGACGGTGCCGATGATGATGCCGACCGGCGCGGCACCGCCGAGTAGAAGCGCGCCGACAATCGCGAGAACCAGGATTGCCACCACCCGAAGTAGGAGCCACTCGCCAGCGCGAAGAGGAAGGTCTGCGCGCTGGAGCAATTGAATGGTTCGCTCGGCCGAGCCACGCTTGCTCATGAACCGCTCGCTGATCCCGACGACGGTCTCACGCAGCGCGGACGGTCCTCGCTCGTGCACTTGTTTGCCCTGGTGCGAAGCGGCCTCGAGATAGGACTGGATGGTCGCGATCCGCCGCTCGCGTTGTGAGTGACGCGACGGCGTCACGAGCACGTAGGTGAGAACGAAGAGCCCCAGCGCGAGCAGAACCCCACCGATCCAGAGCGACCACGATGTCCCTCTCGTGTGGCCGGCCACCGACGCGGGCGCTGAGGTGGGTGCCGCATGGGCGGCTGCCGAGGGCGAAGCGCTGCTGCGCGGAAGTGATCCGAAGTTCATCTGCTGGCTAACTGCAAAGGGTCGTCCCGCCGTGGTGCCGCTGATGGTGAGTCGGTGGCTACCCGACAGCCTTGCCGAAGGCTGAAGCGTGAACTGCGCTTGCGAGTTGAGAGCCCGGGCCGACGACCGGAACGCAGCTGCGACGCCCGTGGTGTCATCGGCGAGAACGTCGGAGCCACCTCCTGCCACCGCAAATTGAGCAAGCGCGCGTTCTGCGTCCTTGTCGCGGTTCTTGAAGCGAACGACGTCCACCCGGATGCCCTGTGCTTTGAGCGCGGCCGCGTCGGCCGCCAGATCTTTCGCGGGTTGCTTGCTCTCGGTGTCGGCTCCGTCACTGAGCAGCACGATGCTGCGGTCCCCTCCTGCGCCCAACAACCGGGTTGCATCCTGCACCGCGGCATACAGTGCCGTGTTGCCGCCGGAGCGCAACCCCTCCACCGCCTTCTGCACGGCACCGCGGTCGGTGGTGGGCTGTAGGACGACGTCGGGCGCCGACGCGAAGCGCAGCACTCCGACCTGCACGTCGGAAGGCAATTCCCTCAGGTAAACGGCCGTTGCCTGACGAACGGTTTGCATGCCGCTGCTGCCCATTGAGCCGCTGGTGTCGATCACCAACAGGGCCGTGCGCTGCAGATGAGTCGTGTTCTGAACTGTGATGGGCACGGCCTTGCCGTCGACCGTAGCCGCCACCGATCGACGGTCCGGCTGCACGACTTGTGACGCCCGGAAAGTGAGCACTCCCTGGTAGAAGTCCTGGACAGATTTGAAGTCACCGATCGTCACGGTCGGATTGGTGTCGGCACGGGCCGGCACGACCCACCCGACGGTCGCCGCCGCGGCGAGCAGTGAGACCAAGACAAGCCGTAAGTGGCGCTTCACGACGCCACCGGCGAGAAGAACATGATCGGCACCTCGATGCCGTGATCGGACAAGTCCTCGACCAGCTTCGGGCGAATCCCGGTCGGCACGAGCCGTCCACGGAACCGGCCATGTTCGTCCCGGCCGGCGGAGTAATCGAAGGTGAAAAGATCCTGAAGGGTAATGATGCCGGACTCCATGCCGACCACCTCGGTGATCGCCACGATCCGTCGGCTGCCGTCCTTGAGCCGGGTCTGCTGCACGATGAGATTCACCGCACTGGAGACCTGCTCCCTGATGGCCCGCACCGGCAGATCGACTCCGGCCATCAGCACCATCGTCTCCATGCGGGAGAGCGAGTCGCGTGGGCTGTTGGCGTGCACTGTCGTCAGCGACCCGTCGTGACCGGTGTTCATCGCCTGCAACATGTCGAGTGCCGCCCCATCGCGTACCTCGCCCACGATGATGCGGTCCGGCCGCATACGTAGCGAGTTGCGCACCAGCTCCCGGATCGCGATCTGGCCGCGTCCTTCGATGTTGGGTGGCCTGGCTTCCATCCGCAGCACGTGGTCTTGATGCAGCTGGAGCTCGGCGGCGTCTTCGATGGTGACGATCCGCTCGTCCTCGGGCACGAACCCACTGAGAACGTTGAGTGTGGTGGTCTTGCCGGAGCCGGTGCCGCCGGAGATGACGATGTTGCGTCGGCCGAGGACACACATGCGAAGGAAGTCACGCACGGTCTCGGTCATGGTGCCGAAGCCGATCAGGTCGCTGTCGGTGAAAGGATCCGCAGCGAACTTACGGATGGTCAGTATTGCTCCGTCCAGAGCGATGGGCGCCACGACGGCGTTGACGCGGGAGCCGTCCATGAGCCGTGCGTCGACCATCGGACTGGACTCGTCGACCCGTCGGCCGACCCGGGCGACGATCTTGTCGATGGTGCGCCGCAGGTGGGCGTCGTCGCTGAAGCTCGCGTCCGTCGCATGGATCTTGCCCTCGCGTTCCACGAAGATGTCGGACGGTCCGTTGACCATGATCTCGGTGATGTCGGGGTCACGCAGGTATGGCTCCAAGGGGCCGTGCCCGAGAATGTCGTCGGAGATCTCCTGGGCGATCCGGGTGCGATCGGCGTGCGACAGTGGTGTCTGTTCGGCGTCGATGACGGTCTGCAGAGTTGACCGCACCTGCACCGCAAGCTCGGCCTCCGGCAGATTGGGGTCGTAGAGCCTCGGCCCGAGTTGATCCACGAGCGCCTGGTGGACGCGGTCCTTGACCGGGGCGAAGGCATCCCGCGCCCGACGGTGCTTCGCGCCTGCGACGGGCGCCGGGCCAGGCGGCATACCACTTTGTGCTTGTCGCGCCAGGTCCATCCGGGCAGCCAGATTGGTCACTTGTTCCTCCTCAACCGGTGGATGCGCCGTCCGCCCGCGCGAGTGGCTTCCTCGCCGAAGTGGGGCCGCACCTTGTGATCGACGAACTCCCGCAACGCTGCCGCGAACGGATCCTTCATGTCGTCCACCGCGAGCACGACCCCGCGGTTGGCGCCGGCGGGCACGCTCAGGGCGTTGGGCAGTCCCAGGCTGACCGGGTACTGCAGCGCCGTCTCGACATCCTTCGCCGAGAGACCGACCTTCAGGTCCGCCCGGTTGAGCACCAGCAGCCGGTTCTGTTGCGGAGCGCCAAGCACATCGAGCGTGTTGATCGCGAGCCGAAGATTCTTGATCGCCGGTATGTCGAGAGTCGACACGAGCACGAGCAGATCGCTCAGGTCGAAGGCACCCAGCACATGCTCTGGCATCGAAGGCGGCATATCGAGCACGATGTAGTCATACTGTGTGCGCGCGATGCGGATGAGCTCACTCACCAGGTCGGCCGGCACCCGGTCGGCATCAGCCGGATCATGTGGCGCCACCAGCACATCCATGCCGGTCGGCTCGTGGCTTTCGACCACCGAGCGCAGGCCTTGAGCATCCAGATGACCGGTCATGGCGACGAGATCCATGATCGAAGTCGTGGGCGGCAGCTGCAGACAGATGCCGACATCACCGAACATCAGGTCCAGATCGACCAGTAATGTCTTGGCGCCCGAGGTCGCCAGATAGGCGGCCGCATTCACCGCAATGGTCGTCTTGCCCACGCCGCCCTTCGCGGAAAACACCGTGACGACGTGCCCGGCGAAGCCCTGCTCGGACGCGGCAGCCCCGAGTTGCGCACTGAGTGACTCACTGCGCCGGACCGCCTCGGCGAGGGCGCCCTGGTCGTCGGCCTGAACCACGTCGCGCACGCCGCTGCGCAGGGCCTGGGCCAGGACAGCCACCTCGAGTCGGTGTCGCAGGAGCACGACGCCGGCACCCGGACTGTCGACCCGAAGTTGCTCGGCCAGTTCGTAGGCGCTCTCGGCCGGGACCTCCGGGCCGATGACGACCAGGTGGTGACCGTTGGCGCTGATCTCACGCGGGACGGCCGCAGCATGGGCGACCACCGTGACGTCATCGCCCAGCGCCATCCCATACGTGTTGAGGGCCCCGCGAGCCGGGTTCCACAGGACGGTCATCTCGCACCACCCATCACCGATTTGCCACCGAAGACGTTGCCGTCGTCGGCCTCACCACTGGGACTGACCTTCGTGCCCGATCCGAGCAGGCCGGCATACAGGATGTAGTCGTTGGCTGCGTGCACCAGGCGGACCGAGTCGGTCGGGTCCACCGCGACGGTCACCAGATAGGAGGCGTCGGTGCTGGCCGTGCCGGCTGTGCCGCTGCTGTCTTTGCCGTCGGCGGATGACTGCTCGGGGCTCGGCTTTTGCAGTGGTTTGCTGCCGAAGGCGATCACTTCGACATCCGCCAGCACCACGTGGGTGCCCTTCAGATCAAGTTGATTGAACGCCTTTGCCTGGTCGCTGACACCCAGTTCTTTGAGGCCATGAGTCGCGTAGATGGCGATGTGCGATCCCGGAGTGATGAACTCGCCGACCCGCTGTGGGTCGGTCAGCTGCACCGAGATAGCGACCTTGCCAGCTGGTACGCCGATGGCTTTCTGATTCACCGGGCTGGTGCCGAAGCGGGCGGCCATCACGAACTCACCGGGCTGGATGTCGGTGGTCGCAACAAGCGCATGGTTGCTCGCATTGACTGCACTGAGCACACCGGCTGGTCGCCCACTCTGCGCCACTTTCGTCACTGCGATGAGGCCGTCGTTCTGTGCCTGCTCCAGCGAGGTGCCGGCTGGGATGAGTTTCTTGACGACGAATGCCGTCACCGGATTCTGTGATTCGACTGCGCGGGCGTCGGCGCCATGGACGTAGCTGAAGACGAGCCCGAAGCCGACGACGGCCAAGACGAGCGCGAGGGTGACTGCGATGATCCTGCGTTTCATGGGTGCGCGCTTTCTGTATCAGCCGGCGGGAACGACGACGTGGTTGCCGAGGTCGGTGCCCGAGGGATCAATGGTGCCGTTGGCCACGGGTTGTAAGGAGGTGGTGAACCACCCCCAGAAGTAGGTCGTCGAGCCGTTGCACTTGCCCGTGCAGACTGAGGCCGGCTCCTTGTAGACGGAGGTACTTTTCGCGGGATTGACGGCCGGGATGTTGTCCCAACCGGCGAGGTAGAACGAGGCGATCCCAGCGATGTGATACTGGCCATTCGACCCGGACCCGCTGAAGTTGTCGAAGATCGGGATCGACACAACCTTGCCGAGATAGGTCTGCAGGACATCCGGGCAACCGTTCTTCGGCACCGACGCCCCGGTGTCGCTGGAGATCCAGCCATTGGACGAGATCGTGACAACACAACTGGAACCCGGTGTGATGTAGGCGAATCCACCGTTCGGCAAACCACCGCTGGAAGAGTCGGAGCATCTGTTGACGTCGTCGGCATGGGAATAGATGCCAACGGTGTAGGACTGCACGTTGGTCGGCACGGCGGGAGACGGTGTGCTGAGGCTCGGCCCCGGTGTATAGGGCGGCGCCGGCGCGTATTTCGTTCCGGAAGAGGTTGCACGATTCCAATCGCACATGCCCATGGTGAGAGGGAAGGTGAGGCCGGTGCTGCCCGCTGGGCCCCAGGCAGCGCGGGAGCACGTACGTGAGGTTGACCCGTTACCCGCGCCGCTCAGCAGCTGTGCGAAGTGAAACGGCAGCACGCTGGTGCCGTCCTTCATGAGTGTCTGGGTCGTGACCTCGACATACGACACCTTGGTCGGATCGACGGTGAGCGGCCAGGGCTCACATGTCGTCAGGTTCGCTGCGGCGGCCGTCGTCGGGTCGTTTGAGCAAGGCGGCAAGGTCGTCGTACCCGTGTAGTTCGCGACACACGTCCGGCTGTCGGTGAGGATGCTCATCGACTGGTCGCTGGCATTGGCGTTGTTCCGCGCCAACGCCCGAAGCGAATCAGTCACACTGCAGGGCCGGGATGGCGACGGCTGTGCGCACGCCGCTGCCAATGCGAGAGACGTGGCGTCTGCGCCGTTCTGCAGCTCAGCCCGGTTGTAGGTGATGTTGCCCAAGTCGATGGTGAGCGCGAGCAGCCCGACGGCCACGAACATCACCAGCGTCGCAGTGAGCACTGCGATCGCGCCGCGTTCGTCGTTCGCTCGGCGGCCGGCGAGTAGTCGAGTCAGCCGCCGCATTGCATCGTCGCTTTCCCGGAAAGGGTGGTCGGCAGGGTGTTGCTCGCTCCGGGGATGAGACTTAGGGCCGGTCCAAGGAGGACCCACTCGAACTTGGGTTTTGTTACTGTGACGCTGACGGACGACGGAGTGGGTCCGGGCGTCGCCGAGCACGGGCTCGTGATGGTCACGGCCAATGTGGAATCGCCTCCGGCGGCTCTGGCGCGCGTTGTCGTATTGCCAGCTGTGCTGAAGTACATCGCAGATCGCGCGCCCTCTCGGGCGGCGTTGGTCAACATGACCTCGGTGTAGAAGGCGCGGCCGAAGTCGACCATGCCACCGACGAGCAACAGGAAAAGCGGCAGCACCAGCGCGAATTCGACGAGTGACGCGCCCCGCTCACGGCGTGCGACGGGCTTGCGAGCTCGCATGATGCCTCCCCTGGAGATCAAGGATGTGCACTCGCACATCAATGGCTCGGCCGCTCCCGACCGAACATGCGTCGCAGATTCGCGACTCAGAATGCGCTTGGGAATCCGGTGAACAGCCCACGCACCGCAGTGCCGAAGAACTGGACGGCGGAGAAGGCGACAAGCGCGATGAGAGCGATCAGAAAGGCGTATTCGGCCATTGTCGCCCCCGATTCGTTGCGGGACACGCGCTGTCGTGAAAGGTGCTCGCGCAGCACCCCCAGTATCTCCATCATGCTGATCTCCTTAATTTGCCGTCCCGTGCCGGGGCCGGCTCACGCATGGAGCCGACCCCGGAAGTAGGTGACAACGGTCAGAGATCGCTGCCGAGACTGTTGAACAGCGCCGCGATGTTGCTACCCAGCGTGGCAGCCGCAACGGCCACCACAACGGCGATGAGCGCAACGATCAGGCCGTACTCCACCATGGTGGCGCCGCGGTCCTTCTTGCCCTCGACGGCGGCGAGGAGGCGGGACTGGAGGGTGACGAGTGCTTTGGACATGGGGTATCTCCTTCCGGGTGGGCATTCTTCGATGCCCCCGGGGCATGGGTGATGAAGGAAAGGTGAATCTGAGAGACGAAGAGTCCGCCTGTGACGGGCCCCATTGGGAACTTGATCCGGTCAGGAGTGATGCATGACGACGTGAGCTAGTTGCGTATCCCTGGAACTGAACTGTGATCGGTGGATCAAGTGCTCTGAAGGTAGACCCTCCGGTAAAGGCTCGTCTAGTAGTTCGCAAATTTTTCTTCAAGACTTGGTAAAGAAGCAGAGTGTTGCAAGATGCCCCTGTGGTTCGCTCCGCTATCGACCACCGGGCTTGCGGCCCGTCTCCAGCTCGGCCGGCGCATGTCCTGGTCAGTGGGTCTGCCTGTTCGCCACGTTGCGCGGCCCGCGTCGGACGGCATCATGCGCAAGCATCGTGCGTCGTCATACGACGCGATATGGGCACCGCGCTGTCGAATTGCGTTGCAGCTGGCGGGAACTCAGCGTGCGGTCACCGGCCGAGCGTCATGAGTGAGGGGTATCGACAGCGAATCATGCTGTGCCGCAACGGATTCAGCGGCATTGGGACCGCGCCCAGATCAATCGACCAATGACTCCTCCGGCTGCCGCGCGCCGGAGGATCCGACGAAGCGGTAGCCGACGTTACGGATCGTCCCGATCAGCGACTCGTGTTCCGGGCCGAGCTTCGCGCGCAGCCGTCGTACGTGCACGTCGACGGTGCGGGTGCCGCCGAAATAGTCGTAACCCCAGACCTCTTGGAGCAATTGCGCCCGGGTGAAGACCCGCCCCGGATGTGCCGCCAGATGCTTCAGCAGCTCGAACTCCTTATAGGTCAGGTCGAGCGCCGCACCGTGGATCTTGGCGGTATACGACTCCTCGTCGATGACCAATCCGCCGGCCGTGATGCGCGTCGGACCCTCGTCCTCGTCCTCGGTGACCCGGCTGATCGCGAAGCGCAGCCGTGCATCGATCTCCGCGGGCCCCGCGCTGTCCAGCACGACATCGTCGACCTGCCATTCCCCGGTCAAGGCCGCCAGGCCACCCTCGGTGAAGATCGCGATCAGCGGCACAGACAGGCCGCTCGTGCGCAACACCCGGCTCAGACCGCGCGCTCCGGCCAGGTCACGGCGCGCGTCGAGCAGCACGAGATCGCACTCGGGCGGCTCGACCAATGCCTGCGGTTCCGGCGACAGGATGCGCACGCGGTGGCTCAGCAGCCCCAGTGCCGGTAGCACCTCGACACTTGCGCCGGGCGCATCGGTCAGCAGCAACAGGCGGGCCATACCTTGCAAGAATACTGTCCAGCAGGTCGCGGAACCCCGGTTCGGACGCCGCGGTGACCAGCGACACACGCTGATCTGGAGGAACGCATGCATGAAGTGACGGTGCGCTACTGGGCCGCGGCGCAAGCGGCCGCGGGCACCCACGAGGAGCGGCTCGCCGCCGCGGACCTGGCGGAGTTGCGCGACGTGGCACTGCGCGCGCACCCCGGCCTGGCGTCGGTGCTGCGGGTCGCGTCCTTCCTGCTGGACGGGCGCCGCGTCGATGGCGTCGCCGAACTGCCCGCCGGGTCGGTTGTCGAGGTGCTGCCGCCATTCGCCGGTGGGTGATGGGAGGATGCCGGTCGTGCCGGAAGCCAGCCTGACCGAATCACCCACCTCCCGCCTCGCCACGAGTTCGCTCGCGCTGACGGGCGGTGTGGTGACGGCCGCCCTGGTGATCCTCGGCGCGTATGCCGGCAGCGACGTCTCGGCATACGCCGCACTCGCCGCTGGACTGGCCCTCTCCTGGGGCTGGCCCTTGCTGCTCGGGCTGCCCCGGCCGACGGGCATCAGCCTGGTGCTCGCCGTGGCGAGCGTCGGTATGGCGGGAGTCGTGGTCTTCTCCGGTGAGGAAGACGGGATGCAGGCGCTGTGCGTGGTGCTCGCCGTCGGCCTGGTCCTGGCCTTCCTGCACCAGCTGGTCCGCACCGACGGACGCGCCGGGCTCACCGCCTCGCTCGCCGGGTGCTCCTTCGGCCTGGTGCTGCTCGCCAGCGGCATGTTCGCCGCGGGTGCCGCGCCGTACGACCAGGGCGACGCCGCCGTCGCCGTGGCGCTGTCCGCCTCCGCGCTGGGCCTGCTGGTCGAAGCCATCGTGCCGGCCAGGCACGCGCTGGAGTGGTCGCTGCCGGCCAGCGTGCTCCTCGGTGTGCTCGCCGGTCTGGTCATCGGCCTCGTCGACGGGAACCTGTCGCTGAACGTCCTGTTGCTCACCGGTCTGCTCGCCGGATTCGTCGGTGTCGCGGTGCGACGCGTGTTGCGGGTGCTCGACACGGACGACCCGGCCGGCCGGCTCACCTACGGCATCGCCGCAGTGCTCAGCACCGGTGTGCTGGCGTATGCCGCCCAGTGGCTGATCAACCGGTAGGAGGCCCGAGCCGGCTCAGTGGTGCGAACCCGAGCTGAACGCGGGAAGCGTGGAACCCAGCCAGCTCAGGGCGCGGGGAAGGATCGCCATGTAGACCGCGACGCGGTGTCCGACGTCCTGCTGGGTGAAGGCGGTGACCGACAGTGGCGCCCGCGCGGAGCGGACGAACTGCTGGCTCTGCGGTCCGGAGGTCGGGTCGGAGGTGGCGACCTGGATCCACACGTCAGACGCCGGGGGTGTGCGGGCGATCGACCTCTGCAGTTCGTAGCGGGCCGGGGTGTGGCCCGGTGCGAACGGGTGCCAGTTGGTGAACTCCGGGCGGAAGTAGCCGCCCATCACAATGTCTGCGGCGTAGCGGTGCGGATGCAGCAGTCCGGTGACGGCTGCGCACCAACCGCCCGCGCTGTATCCCATCGTCGCCCAGGCCTTCGGCGTGGCGCGTACGCGCAGGTGACTGATCGTCCACTGCGGCACGTCCTTGGTCAGCCAGGTCTCCATCGGTATGCCGCCGCCGTCGACGCATTCGGTGTCCAGGCCGTTCGGCGCATAGTCGGGCATCACCACGACGGCCTGTCCCATGTCCCGCTTGCTCATCACCGAGGCCAGCACGTCGTCCAGCTGGTCCACCCGGTGCCAGTCGCGCGGCCCGCCCGGTATGCCGTGGAAGGCCTCGATCACCGGATAGGTCCGCTTTGCCTGCCGTGGATCGGTGTATGACGGCGGCAACCAGATCACCACCCGGCCCGCGCGAAACCCGGTGCCCGCAGTGCCGCCGAGACCCGGGACGTGCACGATCACGAACTGGCCCTTCGGTCCCGGGTGCGGCCGCAGGGACAGGCTCGCCTGCGTGGCGTCGCGCAGCGCGGCATACTTCGCGTCGGCCGCCCGGTCCAGATCCTGCCCGGCGCGACCGGAGCCGTTCGCCGCGACCGCGTGCGGAGCCGCGCCGGCGTGTGACTGTTGCCCCTGGGCCGGAGAGGCGCCGGACAGCTGACGGAACAGGTCCGGCCAGGTGGTGTAGAAGTCGTACTGACGGTTCAGCATCGCCGCCACGGCCAGCACGCTGGTCAGCACGACGAGCAGCTGGCTCAATGCCCGCACTGCGACGCCGCCCGGGCCCGCCGGCTGCGCCAGACGTCGCCACAGCGCCACCACCGCGGCGACGACACCGGCGGCCACTGCGCACAGTGCCAGGACGACCAGCGCGGACGTGGGTCCCACCGGACCTCAGTCCCCGTGTCGGGTGGTCATCCGCGCACGCCTCCGAGCGCCCGGCCGTCGGCCGCTGCCTGCAACGGGCCGGAGCCGTGCGTGGCCGGCTGATCGGCCGGTCCCGGCCGCCCGGAGATGCGGTCGGACAGCCAGCCGAGCGCGCGGGGCAGTTCGCGGTCCCAGGTGCGGAAGTTGTGGCCGCCGCTGGACTCGATCAGCGCGGTGACGTGCATCGGCGGTTTCACCAGGTGCAGGAACCGCATCGTGTCCGGGTAGCCGTCGCTGCGCGTCTCGGCCTTGCTGATGGTCACGAACAGCGAGGCCGATGGCGCCGGGCGATGCGCCAGGAGCCACTCCAGGTCGTTGTGGTGCCGCACGGCGAGTGACTTGCCCCACAGGTCGCCGGTGGTGACATCGGAGCGCGCGTAGTAGTAGCCCGACAGCGACACACCGCCGGCGAAGACGTTGGGGTGATGCATCGCCAGCTTGGCGGCGCAGTAGCCGCCGGTGGAGTCACCGACGACACCCCAGTCCGTCGGCAGCACCCGCAGGCCGTGTGCCACTGCGCTGGGCAGTTCGTGGGCGAGGAAGGTCTCGGCCTGCGGGCCACCGGGCACGTCCGTGCACTCGGTGTCCCGCGGCGGGGCCACGGTGGAGGAGAACATCACATAGACCATCGGCTGTGCGCGGTGTGCCCGGACCAGATTCAGCGCCAGGCCGGGGTAGTCCATCCGCGACACCAGGTTCAGCGCCGACCCCGGGTAGCCGGTCATCACCTCGACCGCGGGGAAGCGGCGGTGTGCACCAGCGGCGGTGAAGTACTGCGGCGGAAGGTAGACATAGGCGGGGATGCTCAGGCCGGAGCCGTGGCCGCTGATCGTGACCTGGACGACCTTCCCGCGTGTCGTCCACTGGGATGGGGTCGACCACGTCGTCGGACCGAGGACCTGCATGCTCCCGGTCGCCGGGCCGAGCGGGTGCTGCGCCGAGGTCGTGGCCCGATGGTGCGTGACGCCGCCGGTGGTGGAGACCGGTGCCCCGTAGACCGACATCTTGGGCGGGGGAGCCGACGATCCCAGCAGATCGCCCCAGGACGTGTAGAACTGGCCGTAGTTGTTCGCCACCGCCGCGACCAGCGCGACGGTCGCCAGCTGTCCGCTCAGCAGCAGTCCGAACCGTGCTCCGCCCCGCACGACCGAGGGGCCGCGCACTCGTGACCACAGCAGCACGGTGGCCACCGGGATGCCGACGGCCAGACAGGCCAGGACCACCAACAAGGGTGTGCCGAGAAGCGACACGGCCGCCCCCTTCCGAATGCGCCTGCTGGACAAGCTATTTCAAGGATTACCCGGTGCCGCTGAAGCGACGCTGAAGGTTCCTGAGAGTGGTCTCAGCCGACGACAGGCGCCGCGCGCTCGCCGTCAGCGTTCGGTGGCAGGGGCTCGGTCCCGTAAGCCCCGGAAGGACTGGGGGACAGGACCGAGCGGTCTGGAGGTTTGCCGGCCGGTGGGCCGGTGGGGCCGCCGCACCGACGCCAGCCTGGCGGCGACCAACGGCACCAGCAGCATGCCCAGGAAGAGCTGCACCACGGTGTACCGGTACAACTGCGCGGGATTGGCGAGTATGACGGTGAGCTGATTGGCCACGATCGGTGTGGCCGCGAGCAGGATCATCCGCCACTTGTTGCGGAAGGCCGCGATGAGCACCGCCAGATAGGCAAGGTAGGTCCACCCGGCTGCGCGCGCGAACAACACCTGCAGCCAGGGGTTGGTGGCCACCGCGCTGCGGGCGGCGGTGGCGGCGTGATACGCGGTCCAACTGGCAGGAGCGGGCTTGAGTTGCTGGACCAGCGCCTCGGGCAGGTGCTTCTTGTGCGCCATCGCGACGGCCCGGGACTTCCTGGGAAGGACGCTGAACTGCGGCGTCGGATCGACCCGCCACGCCACGGACGCCCGGCACAGGTGGCCCTCGAGGAGGTTGACCGGGTCGTGGGTGAGCAGATGGAACCACAGTGCGGCGAGCTGGTGCCGGTGCGCGTCGGCCGCGGTCATGTTGAAGTGGTGCCGGAACAGCGGATCCGAGTAGAGGCAGTCATTGCTGGCGGCCCAGTGCGACAACGGCGCCGCCGCCTTCATCGCGGCCAGGCCGGCCGGGGTGAACGCGCCGGGGTCCTTGCTGTAGACGTAGGCGATGTCGCCGTAGAAGACGCCATACGCCTCACCGGAACTGACCGGTCGGATGCCTGCGGCGGGATAGACGACAGCACCGGCGAATTCGAAGATCGCGAGGGCTGCGACCGCAGCGGCGGCGACCTTGAGCCGGTCGCGTGCCAGAACGATCAGCAGGACGAGGGCGACGATCGCGACCACGACGAAGCCGTTGTTGCGGAACAGCGCGATCGCGGTCAGCTCCACCGCGAGCGCCGCCGCGGTGCGCCAGGTCAGCGCGCGCTGCTGGCTGCGGCGTCGGTCGATGATCTGCAGCACAGTCGCGGTCAGCAGCAGATTGGCGGCCGCGAACGGCACGTCCTTCCACAGCATGTCGACGAACGAGCCGAAGGTCGGCACGAGCACGATGAGCAGGGCCGGCAGCGCGGCCCATCGGGCGCGCACTCCCAACCGGTGCACCCGGGTCGTGACGAGGGCGAGCAGGGCGGCATACACCACGGTCTGCACGAGGGTGACGAGCCAGACGCTGCCGGTCAGCTGGATCGAGGCGCCGATGATCGCGTCGTAGAGCACCGAGTGGTTGGCGATCCATGGGCCGACGGTGACGTGATGCATGTAGGTGATGGAGTCGGCGCTGACCTGCACCGGGAAGTTCGTCGCCCACCAGCCCAGCAGCGCCAGCTGGGTCCACAGGTAGACCACCGCACCCAACCGCCGGGTCGGGCCCCATTGCCGGATGCGCAGCGAATGTGCTTGGGAGAGCGCCGGTGTCACTGGTGAAGGCCTCGCTCCAGGCGATGCTCGACGGTGAGCGCGGTCAGCGCGTCCAGGTCGCGGCGTTGCCGCTCGACCTCCAGTCGCAGGATCGCGACCTCCTCGGCGAGGGTGCGGGACTTGTAGGACTGGGTGCTGGCCTCGACGGACAACTGGACGCAGATCAGCATCATCGCCACGCCGGCCGCGAGGAACAGCAGGTTCGGACCCTGCTGGACGCCGACGATGTCGGCGAACCAGTCCAGGATCGGGGGGAACACCCCGACCAGCAAGGTGACCAGGGCCGCCAGGACCCAGATCAGCGTGTACTTCTCCTTCAGCCAGCCCTGCCGGATCAGGGCGTACATCCCGGCGATCGTCGCCAGGGCGACGACGATGGCGAACGTCTGGAAGATCATGGGTGCTCCTCGGTCACTGGCATCCTCGTGCGGTACTTCAGCTGAGCGGGTATGACGAACGCGGGCATCAGCCGCAGCAACTGCAGCGAGGCCTTGAGGGACGACTGACTGGCCACGCCGCCCTGTCGGGGACGCATCCGGACCGGCACCTGTCGCACGGTCAGGTGCTGACGGGTGGCGATCAGCAGCGCCTCGACGGTGTCGCCCAGATACTCGGCCGGATAGTGAGCTGCGAACAACGCCAACGCCGCCGGGCCGAACGCCCGGAAGCCGGAGGTGGTGTCGGTCAGCGTCGTGCCGGCCCGGTGCGACAGGGACCGCGCCAGCACCCGCATGACCGCGCGACGTGCCGGATCCGCCTCGTAGTCGTCGTCCGCGGCGGCGAATCGTGCACCGATCACCAGATCCGCCGTGGCCAGGGCGGCGAGCAGCTTGCGTGCCTCCCGGGGATCGTGCTGGCCGTCCCCGTCGATCTGCAGCGCAGCGTCGTACCCGTGCCGGACGGCATAGCGGAAACCCGCCCGCAACGCTCCGCCGACGCCGAGGTTGAACGGCAGGGTGGCGACCTGCACACCGGCCGCCATCGCGACCGGTCGGGTCTCGTCGGCCGATCCGTCGTCGACGACCAGGATGTCGGCGGTGGGCAGTGCCTGCACCACTTCGCGCAGCACGGTGCGGATCGTCGCTTCCTCGTTGAAGCAGGGGATGATCACCAGGATCCGCTGGGACGCGTCGAACACCGGGGCGCGCTCCTCACCGGTCACAGCCATGGCAGCACCGCCTTCCCGTACCAGGCCGAGCCGGAGTTGAGCAGCCGCAGTCCGGGGATCGGATCCACGTTGCCTGCGTCGAACCGGGTGGCCAGGTGCCGCAGCACCTGTCGGTCCGTCCGGCGGCGCTGGGTCTGCACGTCACGGTGGCGGCGCCATACCTGACCGGCGTGGCGTAGCAACCAGCCATAACCGCTGGCCTTCGCCGGCAGCCAGCCCTGCGCGGTGGCCACGGCCAGCATGGCGACCTCCTGGGCGAGCAGGGCCGGCGCGAGGAGCGCCAGGCTGCGACCGCTGTAGGTGGTCAGCACGGTGAGCAGCCGGTTGCGTTCCAGCAAGTAGGTCTTGGTCGGATTGCGGTGGAACTCGTAGTGGTGCAACGCGATCGCGTCCGGCACGTAGACGACCGACCGTCCGCGCTGCCAGCAACGCAGCGAGAGTTCGACGTCCTCGTGGTAGGCGAAGTAGGCCTCGTCGAATCCGCCCAGCTCGTCCCAGAAGTCGTGTCGCACCGCGCAGCAGGCGCCGCTCGCGCTGCTCACCGGACCGGGCGCCGCGTACTCGGCGGCCGGTCGGCCGTGGCCGCCTGCCCAGGCCAGCCCCAGATAGTGCACCGGGTTGCCGGCACTGTTCATGACGGCCGGATCGTCGGCCAGTCGCACGCTGGCGGTGGCGATGCCGACGCTGGGGTCCGCCAGCGGCTCGACGAGGCGGCCGAGCGTGTCCGCACCCATGGTGGCGTCGCAGTTGAACAGCACGACCACCTCTGCCCCGGTGCCGGCGGCGCCGAGGTTGCACCCGCCGGCGAAACCGAGGTTGGTCCCCGGCCGCAGCACGGTGACACCCGGCAGTTCGCGCACCCCGTCGAGCTGCGCCGGATCGGCGCCGTTGTCGACGAGGACCACTTCGACGTCGACGCCCCGGGACGCCAATACCGACGAGACGGATTCGTGCAGGAGCGGCTCGTCGCCGTACGCGACCATGACGACGCCGACGGTGATCATGCGCTCACCTCCGAGAGCTGGGCCGCGGCGGCCGCGCCGGTATGACGCACCAGTGCCGCGAGTTGTATGACGAGGGCGACCACCGAACCGGCCAGGTAGGACAGCTCGAGTCGCAGGAACAGGCCGCCGGGAAGCAGCAGCATCAGGGCCAGCACCGCCACCGCGGCGGTCCAGCCGAACGCCGACGCCGCCGGTGAACCGACCGCGATCACCGCGGCCCCAACGACCATCGCGAGGATCGCGGCGGCGGTGCCCGCGGCCATCAGGACCAGGTCGGTGCGGCCCAGCCGGAAGCCGTCGCCGTAGACCAGCCGGACCAGCTGCGGTCCGGCGACGGCCATCAGCAGGGTGAAGGCACCCATCGCGACGGTGACGAGTGTCAGCAGGGAGCGCAGTTGCCGGGCCAGGCGTGCTCGGTCACCGTCGGCGACGGTGTGTGCCAGACCGGGCAACAGCGCCGCCTGGACCGCCGCGAAGAGGAAGAGCGGCAGCCGGGCGAGCATCAGCCCGCCCAGGTAATGCCCTGCGGCGCCGGAGGATCCGGGCGCGACCTTGGCGATCAGCGGCGCAACATTGACCAGCACCTGCATCATCAGGCCGCCGAGCACCATCCAGCCGAGGATCCGCAGCTGAGCGGTCAGGGCGGGATCCTCAACGGTTGTGGTCGGCGCGACCGGGCGGCGGTGCCCGCCGCGCAGGCCGGTGAGAGTGAACAGCACCGAGATCACCAGGGCTGCCGCGAGCCCGAGCGAGAACCCGCCGACGGCACCGGCCAGCACGGCGGCGGTGAGTCCGGCGGCCACCCGCACCATGCCCTCGATGCCGAGCTGGGCGCCATACATGCCGTAACGGTTGTGACCGGCGAACACTCCGCGCATCAGGTATGCCGCCCACATGCCGACCGCGGCGAGCAGCAGCGCCACGAACGTCGCGCCGGATCCGTCGAAGAGCGTGTCGGTGATGGTCGTCCGGAACGCCACGGCGACCGCCAGCAGGACCAGCAGTGCGACCGCCGCCGCTGCCACCAGGGCGCGGACCACGCGGCGCTCCTGGACCGGATCGGCCCGGTGCGCGGCGACCGCGCGGCCGATGGCCTGCTCGAACGGTAGGAACACTCCGGGGCCGCCGGTGTAGACCAGGACCCACAGCGCCGACAGGGCGGCGAAGTCGGCGGGGGACAGCTGCCGTGCACCGAACGCGAGGAAGAGGTAGGAGCTGGCGCCGAACACTGCCAGGCCGAGCCCGACCGGCACGGTGCCGGCCGGCATCAGCAGGAGGCGTTGCTGGAACACCGTGGCGGGAGATGTGTGCGGCATGGCGGCGGTAGCCTCGCACGGCCCACCTGAGAAACGGCTAAGAACGCCAACTGGTCTTCACCGGGCCGGTCGCTTAGCGTGCCCACGTGATGAGCCTGACCGGTGCGACGTTCCAGGCGACGATCGCGATCGCCGTTGTCGTCGCTGTCGTTGCCACGCTGCTGCTGTGGTCCAGGATCCACGGTCCGGGCTGGTCGCGCACACTGCAGCGGCTGGGGATGCTGCTGCTGTGCCAGCTGCTCGCGGTCGGCCTCGCCGGCACCTGGGTCAACAACAGTTTCGGGCTCTACGCCTCCTGGGACGATCTGCTGGGAACGACCCCGCAGGGTCAGCTGGCGATGGTCGGGCCGCCGCCGCAGCGGGCCAGGTTCACCAAGGCGAGCTGGGGCATGGAGAGCGCCTTCTTCCGAGGACCCCACTCCCGGCTCGCCTCGCAGGTCTACGTCTGGCTGCCGCCGCAGTACCGGCAGCCGGCCTATCGGCACACGGCCTTCCCGGTGATCATGCTGTTGCACGGGGTTCCCGGCGAACCGGAGTCGTACATGACGGGCGGCGGGATGCCGGGCCGGGTCGCGTCGGCCATCGCCTCCGGGCGGCTGCACCCGGTGATCCTGGTCGTGCCGAGCGTGGACCCCGGTGGCGTGGACACCGACTGCTCCAACACCCCGCAGTCACGGGTCGCCACCTGGTTGGCTCAGGACGTGCCGACGCTCATCAAGCGTCACTTCCGGGTCGAGACGTCGCCGCGGGCATGGGCACTGGCAGGGTTGTCCACCGGCGGACTGTGCTCGCTCAAACTGCCGATGCAGTATCCGGGCGTCTTCGGGATCGGCGCGGGCATGAGCCCGGACCCCGTGGTCGGCGACCCGTCGGTCCTGAGCGACACCGCGTTGCGGATCGCCAACAGCCCCGTGCATCTTGCCGCCGGGCGGCCCGACGTGCGGCTGTGGGCCGGCACGGGTGCCATGGACCGCAACAGCCTGCCGTCGAACCTCAGCAGACTGCGTGCCGCGATCCGGCCGCCGACGACCCTCGCACCGGCGGTGATCATCCTCGGGGGCGGACACAACCCGAACACCTGGGGCCGCCTGGAGCCGCCGATGTTCGACTGGATCAACTCCGTGCAGTTGCCGCCCGCCGTGCTGAAGCACCGGCGCTGAGGCCCGCCCGACGATCCGTCAGGGGTGGGCGGTCACCCGGCATACCGGGCGAGCAGCACGAATTCGTTGTAGGGGAAGAGCCGCCCGGCCGCTCGTGGCAGCGGGAAGGAGTAGCTGCGCTCCACGTCCAGGCCGAGCCGGTCCGCATGCTCCCGCAGACCCGCGGTGTCCACGAAGCGCACGTGCGTGTCGTCGGTGCGGAAGCCGGCCTCCTGCGGGGTGATGAACAGCACCCGCCCGCCCGGCCGCAGGTAGGGCAGGTACGCGCGCACCAGATCGTCGGCGACGTCGGTCCCCAGGTGCTCGAGCACGTGCGCCAGCAGCAGCGTGTCGTAGCGCCCTTCCACCGCGTCCGGGCAGTGCGCGAATTCCGTGGTGGTGTATGCCGTCAGGCCGCGTCGCCGGGCCGTGTCGATCGACTCGGCGTTGTGGTCCACACCGACACCGCCGCCCAGATTGACCAGGTTCCGGCCGATACCGCAGCCGACGTCGAGCACGTCGCCGAGTTGCAGCCGGCGCAGGTTCCATCGATAGGGACGCTGGACGTCCAGCCACCGCTTCCAGGGCGCCGTCTCGAGCCGGGACAGCCGCTCGGCGTAGGACCGTCCTGCCGTTCGAGAGCCTGTGCCGTCTTCGAGGTGCTGCGCCATGGGAAGCCTCCGGATGCTGGTGCGCGAGGGCGAACGCGTCGGCCCTCCTGACCGGTGCAGCGTGCCAGCCGTATCCTGGGACGCCGCTGAGAAGGCTCTCAGAGCGGTTCAGTGAGTTCACAGTGCGCGCACGGCACGGTCGGACAGTGCCCGGTCGCTCGACCGGGCGGACGAACGGAGCTGGCGACGATGCATGCGACTTTCCGGCCCCTGCGCACCGCAGGTGTGGCGAGTGCCACGGCGATCCTGGTGGCGGCATTCGTCGCACCGGCCGCGGCCGCACCGCCGACGCCCGGCAATGCGACCCAGTACTCCGCGGGTCCCTGGACGCTCACCGGCTGGCATCCGGTGCCCGCCGGCGGGGCGGACCAAGGCGTCGCGACCGTGACCAACCGCGGCCGGAACCGCGTGGTCCTGCGCGGCGGCGCGGACGTGTCGGCGCGGCTGCGTGCCGCCGGCTGGTGGCACATTGGCGACCCCGGCAGTGCGCACGGCTATCTGGTGGATGCCTATCAGGCTCGCTCGGCCGCCAACGCCAAGCTGTATGGCGTCACCGCCCCCGACGGGCACCGGACCTGGTGGGTGCACCGGCTCGCCGCGGGGGAGAAGATCAACAACTCGTTCGCCGCGGTCGCGCCCTCCGGCCGGTGGTTCGTCTCGGGCGAATGGGGCCGGATGCGACGGTTGTTGGTCTTCCCGATGGCCGGCGCGAACCGGCTCGCCCGTCGCGGTCACGACCTGCCGTTGGCAGCGACCATCCGGTTGACCCGGCCGGTGCGGGACGTGCAGGGCTGCTCCTTCGCTTCATCGACGCAACTGGTCTGCTCCACCAACGACCCGCACCACGATCTGTTCCGAACACCCCAGCAACTGCTGTCGATCCGGCTCTCCGGCCCGGTGTCGGGCCGCGCCCAGGTGGGGCGCCCGACCGAACTCGGTCCGCTGCCGCAGCTGACCGGGTGTGGGGCGGCCGAGACGGAGGGGATCGACATACACGGTGGGCGCATGCTGGTGGTCGCACATGAACCGGCATCCTGCGGAGGCCGGGCAGAGGTGTTCACCTACCGGCTGAAGTCGACGGTCCGTCAGGTCGTGTCCTCCTGAGCCGTCCGGTTCCGCCGACGGTCGCGGACAAGACGGTCGACCGCATGACGTCCGGTCCTGCCGCGACCGGTCAGTCGGCGGCGGGCATCGTCACCGTGAACCGGGCACCCGGGTGGTTGTCGCTGACCGTGACCGTGCCGTCGTGCGCGCCGACCGCCTCGTGGACGATGGCCAGGCCGAGACCGGCGCCGCCGGCGTCCCGCGAGCGTGCCTCGTCCAACCGGGTGAAGCGTTCGAAGATCCGGTCCCGGTCCGCCGGCGCGATGCCGGGCCCGTCGTCGGCCACCTCGAGGATGACGGCACCGGTCCGGGTGGTCAGCGCGACCCGCACCACGGCGGCGGCGTGGCGAGTCGCGTTGTCCAGCAGGTTGCGCACGACACTGGTCAGCGCCGACGGGTCGCCGAGTACTTGACCGGCCGACACCCCGGTGACGTCGACCGACGGGCCGCGGTGCCGGACGGCGCGGGCCTGGTCGAGCACGATGTCGTCCAGGTCCACCACCTGGCGGTGCGGTGCGGGATGCGCATCCAGGCGAGCCAACGCGAGCAGGTCGTCGACCAGCCGGGACAGCCGGTCGATGTCGCCGAGCAGGCCGGGGAGCGCGGCGGCCAGGTCGCCCTGGTGGTCGGCGCTGCGGCCGGTGACCTCCAGCTGGGTCCGCAGGGTCGCGATCGGGCTGCGCAGCTCGTGCGCGGCGTCGGCGACGAACCGGTGTTGCTGCGCCGACGCGGTCTCGATGCGGGCCAGCAGTTCGTTGAATGTCGCTGTCAGCCGGGCTAATTCGTCCTCGGCGGCCGGCGGACGCAACCTGCGGCTCAGGTCCGTGCCTGGTATGTCGGCAGCTTGCCGCCGCACGGCGTCGACCGGGCGCAGGGCGCGTCCGACCAGCAGCCACCCGATGAGCGTCAGGATGGCCACCAGGATGGGCAGCCCGACCGCGAGCGCGCTGAGCAGTTCGGTCGTGCTGCTGTCGACCGGTTCGGTCGGCAACGCCGCGTAGACGGTCACCGGGCCGCTGCGGGTGTCGGCGGTGGTGGCCGCGACGCGGTAGTCGGTGCCGGGGTGTCCGGCGGGTTGCTGCGTCCGGACCACCGTGTCGTCGCTGCCGGTCAGGGTGAACATGCGCTTGCGGTAACCCAGGTCGCCGGAGCCGGCCAGCACCCGGCCGTCGGCGGCGACGACCTGCACCGTGGGTGCGCCGTCGTCCGGGTCCGGTAGCCGGCGGGGCAGTTCGCTGTGCGCCGCTTGGTCGGCGATCGTCGACGACTGCTGGGCGATGCTGTTGTCCAGGTTGGCCATCAGGGAGCTGTGCAGGCGCCATACCAGCAGACCACCGGCGGCGATCATGCCGACCGCGATCACCACGGCGGCGGCTGCCGTCAGCCGGGCGCGCAACGATCGCCGACCCCACCAGGAGGACGGCGTGTCGTGTGCAGCGGTGGGCTCAGCCGCCATCGCTGAGCAGCCGGTAGCCGACGCCGCGGACCGTCTGGATGCTGGCCCGGCCGAACGGTGCGTCGATCTTCTTGCGCAGGTAGCCGATGTAGACCTCCACGATGTTCGGGTCGCCCTCGTAGAACTCGTCCCAGACGTTGGCGAGCATGTCGCTCTTGGAGACGACCTGGTCGTGGCGGCGCAGCAGGAACTCCAGCAGCGCGAACTCGCGAGGTGTCAGCGAGATCTCCTGCTCGCCGCGGGCGCACCGTCGGGTCGCCGGATCCAGCACCAGGTCACCCGCCGACAGGATCACCGGGCGGGCCGGGGCGCCGCGCCGGATGAGCGCGCGCAGGTGCGCCAGCAGCACGACATACGAGAAGGGTTTGGTCAGGTAGTCGTCGGCGCCCAGGTCCAGCGCGTCGGCCTCGTCGTACTCGCCGTCCTTGGCGGTCAGCATCAGCACCGGCGTCCACAGTTGTTCGGCGCGCAGCCGCTTGACCACGTCGTACCCGTTGACCTTGGGCAGCATGATGTCGAGCACGATGACGTCGTACGCCTGCTCGGTCGCCTTCCACAGGCCCTCCGCGCCGTCCGGCGCGGTGTCCACGGTGAAGCCGTCGGCGGTCAGGCCGGCGGCGATCGCCTGCGCCAGTCGGTGTTCGTCCTCGACGATCAGGACTCGCATGCCCCACCGCCTCCCTCTCGTTCGTCCGCTCAGGACACCACACAGTGTGGGCGCCGAGTGCTGAGGCGAAGCTGAGTGTTCCTGAGCCGGCTCTCAGGAGCGCTCAGGAGCACTCAGTGACCCTCAGGGTCGCTCCGGTGCCGTGGCGTCGTCGTCCGGCGCGGCCGCGCGGGTCAACTGCGCGGAGGCGTAGGACTGCAGCGGCTGGCCGAGCGCCGCCATGTCCGTGGCCCACATCAGCCCGCCCTGCACGTAGCCGTAGAGCCGGTGCGCCGCGGAGTATTCGCGGGCATCCGGGCTACGCAGCACGCCGTCGGTGCGGAGTTCGGCCTTGGCGGGTTCGGTGCGTCCGTAGTAGAGCTCGGTGACCCCGGTCGGGTGCGACAGCAGCAACTCCACCTCGGCCTCCGGCAGCGGGCGCCAGAAGCCCAGCTCCGTCTCGAACGGGTCGCCGCGGTTGCCGTCGTCGTCGATCACCCAGCTGCGGGTCTCCCAGCGCAGGAACGGTCGGCCGTCATGGGTGCAGCTGATCTCCTGGGCGAAGTTGACCGTCGGCAAACCGGGGTAGCCGGCGACGCCCGTGCCCTCCCACCGTCCGAGGAGCCAGGCCAGCGGCGCGAGGTCAGGGTGCATGGAGGTGTCGAGTTCGATGGGCACGGCTCGATCGTAGCGACGCGAGCGCGTGCATAACCGGCAACGGTTGCTGGTTAGGGGTGGCTTTCGGTGGTGTGCGCGTGTGTAACCGGCAACGGTCTCTGGTTGGTGCCCCGTGCCCGCGGATGACGGGCCGCGGGCCGGGCGAGCCGACCCGCGGCCAGCCACCGGATCGCGACGAGTCGCGGCTATCGGATGCTGTTCTTGCCGTAGGTGTAGTCGGCCATCTTGTCGTGGTAGAGCGCCTGCCCCAGCTTCTTCATCTGCGGCATGTTCACCACGTCGATGGAGCCGGCCACCGGATCGTTGGCGAATCCGGTGAACGGCGCCGTGTAATACGTGATGTCGCCCGAGCGCAGGTTGCGCAGGCTGAGCGCGAGACTGCGTATGTCGCCCGCGGAGGTGTCGGCGTCGACCTGGGTGTATTTGGTGAGGTCCTTGACGGTGTTGGTCAGCTTCACCGGGTTGAGCAGCGTGCCGGCCGACAGCGTCTTGTGGACGACGGCGCTGATCCAGGCCTGCTGATCGCGGCCGCGGTCGATGTCGCCCTCCTTGAGCTGGTGGCGCTCGCGGACGAAGCCCAGGGCCTGCTCGCCGTTCATCGTGTTGTAGCCCTGATGGAAGGTGCCGTAACCCGGCTCGGTGAAGGGCTGCGCGACATACACGTTGACGCCGCCCAGGTCGTCGGTCAGGTCGGCGAAACCCTTGAAGTCGATGATCGCGTAGCGGTCGATGACCACGCCGCCGAGCAGTTGCGAGATCGTCTGGGCCAGCAGCGCCGGCCCGCCGTAGGCGAAGGCGGCGTTGATCTTGTTCTTGCCGTGTCCCGGGATGGACACGTAGAGGTCACGGGGGAAGTGGATGACCTGCACCGACTTCTCGCCCTTGCTGATGTGCACCAATTGGATGACGTCCGAGCGCGCCCCCGACCGGACGTCCTGCACGCTGCCGGAGCGGGTGTCGCTGCCCAGCAGCAGGATGTTCTGCGAATTGCCCGCGTCCGCAGCGGGTTTCACCGTCGAGCTGGGCAGCGCGGCGCCGTGGGTGATGTTGGAACTGAGCACGTGGTTGAGGTACATCGCGAAACCGACGAACGCCAGCACGATGATCAGGACCATCGACAGCAGGGTGAGCAGGGTGACCTTCAGCCAGCCGGCCTTCTTCTTCGGCCGGCGGCGCCTCGTGCGGGATCCTGCGTAGCCGGCCGCGCCCGTGCCGGCATCGTCACCGCCGTCGGCGGTCGCATCCCCGGGCGCCGTGTCGGTCGTGGTGCCGTTCGTGCTCTCCGGCTCCTCCAGGGACGAACTCTCGTCACGGGCCCCGCCGGGCAGGTCGTCTCGGTGGTCGCCAGTCATGGGGGGAGTCTAAGGTCGCCCCGGCGCGCCACGGCGCCGAAACCCCGCGACGTACCCTGGAACGGTGACGACGGCATCCGTGGAGAGTCCCCTGCTCAGCCGCTCCGGCGCGGTCCCCGCCGACGGTCTCGACGCCGGGGTGGCCGCACATTACGGCGACCCGCTGCGCGAGCAACGCCTGCTCGAGCAGGGGCTGGCCGTGGTCGACCTGTCGCACCGGGGAGTCGTCACGGTCACCGGCCCCGACCGGCTCAGCTGGCTGCACTCGATGACGACCCAGTCCTTGACGGGCCTGGCGCCATACACGTCGGCGGAGTCGCTGGTGCTCAGCCCGCACGGGCACATCGAGCACGACCTGCACATCGTCGACGACGGCGAGACCACCTGGATCACCGTCGAGCCGGGCACCGCGCCGGCCCTGGTCGAGTGGCTCAACTCGATGCGCTTCATGCTGCGGGTCGAGGTCGACGACGTCTCCGACCGGTATGCCGTGCTCGGTGAGCCGATCGGCAACGAGTCGCTGCCGGCCGAACGCGAGGCGCGCGGTGTCATCGCGTGGCGGGATCCGTGGCCGGCGATGGGCGCCGACTCGGCGTCATACAGCTCGGCGGACCCGCACCCGGCGGCCGGACGCGCCTGGCGCGAGTTGATCGTGCCGCGTGAGCACCTCGTGGAGGAGGTCGGCGACCGGCAGCTGGCCGGCATCTGGGCCGCCGAGGCCGAACGCGTCAGCGCGTGGCGGCCCCGGCTCGGCAAGGAGACCGATCACCGCACCATCGCGCACGAGCTCGACTGGTTGCGCACCGCCGTGCACCTGCACAAGGGCTGCTACCGCGGCCAGGAGACGATCGCGCGTGTGCACAACCTCGGCAGACCGCCGCGTCGCCTGGTGTTCCTGCACCTCGACGGATCGGGTCACGTGCTGCCCGACGAAGGCGCGGAGCTGGCCAAGCTCCCCGGCGAGCGCGCGGTCGGCCGCATCACCTCGGTCGCCCGGCACGCCGACGACGGCCCGATCGCGCTGGCGGTCGTCAAGCGCAACACCCCCGTCGACATCCAGCTGTATGCCGGTGAGATCGCCGCCGCCCAGACGGAGATCGTGGCGCCGTAGCTGACCCGTCGGTCCGCGCGCGACGAGCGACGAGCGACGTACACAACCGGCAACGGTCGCTGGTTTGGTACGGGAATCGGCCCGAAACACGTGCACAACCGGCAACGGTCGCTGGTTCGTCCACCGTGTGACTCGACTCACGCTTGCCCCAGCTTGCAAACCGCTAACTGAAGTTAGCATACTGGACACATGAGTCCGAACCCGGTGAGCGATCTGGGCAGCTACCTCAAGGAGCAGCGCCAGCAGGCACAGCTGTCCCTGCGGCAGGTCGCCGACCGCGCCGGCATCTCCAATCCCTACCTGTCGCAGATCGAGCGTGGCCTCAAGCGGCCGAGCGCCGAGATCCTGCAGGCGATCGCGAAGGGTCTGGCCATCTCGGCCGAGCAGCTCTACGTGCACGCCGGCATCCTGGACGCCCTCCCTGAGGGGGACGCCCCGGTCGACACGCGCCAGGTGATCAAGAACGACCCGCGGCTGACCGACAAGCAGCGCAAGGCGCTGATCGACGTCTACGACTCGTATGTCGGCGACTGACGCGGCACCGACACACCGCACCGTCGCGGCCCACAGCAGCCGCGACCACGAATCCCCGAGAGAAAGGCAGCGATGATGCCCAGCAAGAGCACCTTCGAGTCCCCGTTCTACGCCCTCATCGGCGCGGCGGACGCCGCCGTCGAGAACGTCCGCAACTCGTTCGACACCGCGACCGAGGCCGCGCTGTCGCTGCGCGACGAGCTCACCCCGGAGAACGTCCAGGAGCGGATCCGCAACACGATGAACGACGTTCGCGACCAGATCATTGCCTTGCCGTCGCTGGCGACCGAGCGCTACGAGCTCATGGCCGGCACCGTCGAGCGGGCCTACGACGACTTCGCGCAGAGCTACCTCGACTACGCGCAGCGTGGTGCGGAGGTGAGCCGCGGCGCCACCGAGCAGGGTCGCGCCGTGGTGGCCTCGGCCCGGGAGACCGCGTCGGAGACCGGCGACGGCGCCGTGGTGCGCGTCCTCGGCGCCCGCAAGGAAGCCGCCAAGGGCGTTGAGCGGCTGGCCGGCCTGGTCGGCCGCAACGCCGGCGCCGTCGAGGCCGAGGCCCAGACCGTCGTGCGCAGCACCGCCGCCAAGCAGGGCGCCACCCAGCGCCCGAGCCGCAGCGCGGTCGCCGGCAAGGCGGGCAGTCGCAAGGCCGCCGCCCGGCCGGCCGCGTCGAAGACTCCGGCGAAGAAGGCCAGTGCCAAGAAGGCGACTGCCAAGAAGTCGACCGCCAAGAAGTCGACCGCCAAGAAGTCGACCGCCAAGAAGACCGCTCCGGCCGCGCCGACCCTGCCCGTCGAGGCCAAGGTCGAGGCAAAGGTCGAGGCCACCCGGGACAACAGCCAGGCCTGAGGGAGGCTCGCGTCATCCGGTGACGCCGTCGCCGAAGGACCCCACCGCACCGCGTCGTGCGTGGGGTCCTTCCCGTTCCTCGACCCGCCGGGCGGGCGGTCGCCATACGCCTCTATCGTCGGCGACGTGGCTTCCTCTCTCAGCGCCCTGTCCGGCGCCCCGGTCCTGGCCCACGTCGACCGCGGCGGATTCATCGAGTCGGTGCACCGTGGCGTGGCGGTGATCACCACGCCGGACGGTGGCGTCGATCTGGAGGTCGGCGACGCCTCGGCACCGTGCTTTCCGCGCTCATCCAACAAGCCGATGCAGACCCTGGCGATGTTGCGCAGCGGCCTGCAACTGGACGACCCCCGGCTCGTCGCACTGGCCAGCGCCAGCCACTCCGGCGAGGAGTTCCACCTCGCGGGAGTGCGCACCATCCTGACTGGCGCCGGCCTCGGCGAGACCGATCTGCAGAACACCCCGGACCTGCCCTATGACGAGCAGGCGCGCAACGACTGGTTGCGGGAGGGCCACGGCCCCACCTCGATCACCCAGAACTGCTCGGGCAAGCACGCCGGCATGCTGGCCACCTGCATCGCGAACGGCTGGGACATCACGACCTACCGCGACCCGCAGCACCCGCTGCAGCAGGCGATGGCCGACACGATCGGCGACCTCGCGCACGAACAGATCGCAGCGGTCGCGACCGACGGGTGCGGTGCCCCGGTGATGGCGATCTCCCTGATCGGGCTGGCGCGCGCGTTCGGCGCGATCGCCGCCGCCCGCCCGGACACCCACGAGGCGACGGTGCGCGACGCCATCCGCTCGCACCCGGAGTACCTCGGCGGCACCCGCCGCGACGTGACCGCGCTCATCCAGGGCGTCGACGGCCTGATCGCCAAGGACGGCGCCGAGGCGGTGTATGCCGTGGGACTCTCCGACGGCCGCGGTCTGGCGGTCAAGATCGCCGACGGCGGCCAGCGGGCCAGGCCGGTCGTCATGGCCGAGCTGCTGCGTCGGGCCGGCGTGACCGGTCCGGCGGTCGACCAGCTGGGTACGGCGGAAGTGCTCGGACACGGCGAGCCGGTCGGGGCGATCACTGCCGTCATACCGTGAAGGCACAGGCGCCGGACAGCGGGCGGGTTAGGCTTTCGGCATGGGAAGTCTGATCCACCTGCAGGAGACGGTCGCGCTCGTGCTCGGCGTCGTGCTCTTCGCGATGCAGCTGTTCGCGCTCGTCGACTGCATCCGCCAGCGCGCCGACGCCTTCACCGCCGCCGGCAAGCTGAGCAAGCCCGCCTGGTTGGCGATCACCGCCGTGGCGTGCATGATCGGTTTCCTGTTCATCCTCTCGCCGATCAGCATCTTCGAGATCGCGGCCGTCGTGGCCGCTGGCGTCTATCTGGCCGACGTGCGACCTGCGTTGTTGCAGGTGACCGGTCGCGCCCGCGACAACAACAACGGCCCCTACGGCCGGTGGTGACCGGGCCTCGACCGTGCTGGAGGAGCAACCGCCGATGGTGACGGCACCGTCACGGGCGCTGGGCAAACTGCGGCCGCAGATCAAGGGCTACGCCTGGGGGTCGCGGACCGTGCTCGCCGAGCTCACCGGCCGGCCCTCGCCCACGGAGCATCCCGAGGCCGAGCTGTGGATGGGCGCGCACGAGGCCGCCCCGTCCGGCATCGCCGACACCACGCTGGACCGGTTGGTCGCCCGCGACCCGGTCGCCGCCCTCGGTGCCCGCGTCGCGGCCCGCTTCGAGGGCCGCTTCCCGTTCCTGCTCAAGATCCTCGCACCGGAAACGCCGCTGTCCATCCAGGTCCACCCGAACGCCGAGCAGGCGCTCGCGGCGGTGGCCGGCACGTATGTCGACCGGTGGCCCAAGCCCGAGGCTCTCGTCGCGGTCACCGACTTCGAGATCTTCGCCGGGCTGCGTTCGTATGACGACATCCGCCGCGTCGTCGGCTCGTTGGACGTGCCCCGGCTGTCCGCCATGTTGGCCGCCGTGGCGAGCGGACCGGAGCCGGTGACCAGCCTGCTGGTCGCCCTGCTGCGGGCACCGGTCGACGAGCAGCGCGCCCTGGTCGCCGAGATCGTCGCGGCGTGCGGCAAACGGCTGAGCGGGCCGGACAGCGTGGCGTTCGAGGCGGTGCTGCGGGCCGCCCGGCAGTTCCCCGGGGACGTCGGACCTGCGGTCCTGTTGCTGATGGTGCACCGGGTGCTCCAGCCCGGCGACTACATCTTCGTGCCCGCCGGGGTGCTGCACGCCTACGTGCGGGGCACCTGCGTGGAGCTGCTGGCCAACTCCGACAACATCGTCCGCGCCGGCCTGACCCCCAAACCGGTCAACATCGACGAGTTGCTGCGCATCGTCGACACCGACCGCGAGATGGTGCCCGAGCATCCGACGCCGGGCCGGGTCCATTCCTTCCCCGTCGAGGTGCCGCACTTCCAGCTGCACGTGGTCGAGCCGGGGGAGCAAAGCATCCAACTGCCCGGTGCCGACCGACCGCGGATCGCGCTCGCGCTGCACGAGGCGGTCACCATCCGGTGCGGCGATACCACACTGGAACTTGCGGCGGGGGAGTCGTGTTTCGTCGGTGCGTGCGAGAGCGCCGCGACCGTGTCCGGCCGCGGCACGGTCTACCTCGCGACCTCCGGGATGCCCAACTAGTTCGTGGGTCCCCGCTGCGATGCGGGTGCTTGCGCTGCGGCCGGCCGGACCGCGCGCTGCGAACCGTCCGCAGCGGTTTCGCAGAGGACGTGCGCACAGTGATCGGTGTTCCGTTCACACGCCACGTCAGGGAGATGGTCACGATGGTCAACACACGTTCTCGGATGAACCGCACCGCAGCTCTGGTCGGTGTCTCGACCATGGTCGCGGGCGCGGCCTTCACGATGGCGATGCCGGCAGCGCATGCGGCGACGGCGCGCAATGGGGTGTGCGAGTCCGGCGAGTTCTGTTTGTACTACAACTCGAACGAGGCGGGTTCGGTCTCGGACTTCAACACCTCGATCTCGGATTATGGTGCGACGCAGCCGGGTTGTTATGAGTTCAAG
>NZ_JBQCGS010000101.1:0-9708 GCF_051955415.1 Flexivirga sp. | reverse complement strand
CGGCGCCGCGCCCCCCCTGCCCGGGGGGGGGGGCGGGCCCGCCCCCCCCCCCCCCCCCCCCCCGCCCGTTGCCTTGCGAGGAGTCGAAGCAGAGACTCAGCGGGCCGCGCTGCCCTCGACGTAGTCGGTGTCGGTGTCGCTGTCCTTCAGCCAGCTCATCAGGCCACGCAGCTTCTTGCCGGTGGTCTCGATCGGGTGCTGGGCGGCCTTCTCCCGGAACGCCTTGAACTCCGGTGCGCCGGCGTCCTGGTCGTCGATGAACCGCTTGGCGAAGGACCCGTCCTGGATGTCGGCCAGCACGGCCTTCATGTTCTCCTTCACGTGCGGGTCGATGACGCGTGGGCCGGAGACGTAGTCACCGAACTCGGCGGTGTCGGAGATCGACCAACGCTGCTTGGCGATGCCGCCCTCGATCATCAGGTCGACGATCAGCTTGAGTTCGTGCAGGCACTCGAAGTAGGCGACTTCGGGCTGGTAGCCGGCCTCGGTGAGCACCTCGAAGCCGTACTGCACCAGTTGCGACGCGCCACCGCACAGGACCGACTGCTCGCCGAACAGGTCGGTTTCGGTCTCTTCGGTGAAGGTCGTCCTGATGCCACCGGCGCGCAGGCCGCCGATGCCCTTGGCGTAGGACTTCGCCAGGTCCCAGGCAGTGCCCGAGGCGTCCTGTTCCACCGCGACGACCACCGGGACGCCACGACCGTCGACGTATTCGCGGCGCACGATGTGCCCGGGACCCTTGGGTGCGACCATCAGCACGTCGGCGTCCGCCTGCGGCTTGATGTAGTCGTAGCGGATGTTGAAGCCGTGGCCGAAGACGAGTGCGGCGCCGGCGTTGAGGTTGGGCTCGATCTCCTCGGCATACAGGGTGCGCTGCACCTGATCGGGCGCGAGGATGACGACGACGTCCGCCTCCTTGACGGCGTCGGCGACGGGCAGCACACGCAGGCCTTCGTTCTCGGCCTTCTGCGTGGACTTGGAACCGTCGCGCAGGCCGATCCGGACGTCGACCCCGGAGTCACGCAGGTTGAGCGCGTGAGCGTGACCCTGGCTGCCGTAGCCGATGACGGCGACCTTCCGGCCCTGGATCACCGACAGATCGGCGTCGTCGTCGTAGTACATCTCGGCCACTGGAATCTCCTAATGTTGAATTCAATTGCTACAGAAAGTATTTCGAGGACTGTATGGCGCGTTGCTCGAGCTGGCGTCACGCGCTGCGGCGGCCGCGGTCGGTGATGGACTTGCCGCCCCGGCCGACACCGACCAGTCCGGACTGGACGATCTCGCGCACGCCGTAGGGGTCGAGCACCTCGAGCAACGCATCCAGTTTGCCGGGGGTGCCGGTCGCCTCGATGACCACCGCGTCGAGACCGACGTCGACCACGTTGCAACGGAACATCTGGGTGATCTGCACGATCTCGGCACGCGTGGCCGCGTCGCAGCGGACCTTGATCAGCACGAGTTCACGCTGTACCGACCCGGTCTGCTCCAGTTCGACGACCTTGAGCACCTCGATGAGCTTGTTGAGCTGCTTGGTCACCTGCTCCAGGGCGGTCTCGTCGACGTCGACGACGATGGTCATCCGGGAGACCTCGTCGTTCTCAGTCGGTCCCACCGCGAGTGAGTCGATGTTGAAGCCGCGCCGGGAGATCAGCCCGGAGATGCGCGCGAGCACACCAGGCTTGTCCTCCACCAGCACCGACAAGGTATGACGCGCCATCAGCGGCTCCCCTCTGCGTCGTCGTCGCGGTCCCACACGGGCGTCATCGCCCGTGCCGTGGTGACCAGGTCGTTGCTGACGCCGGCCGGGACCATCGGCCACACCATTGCATCGCGCTCGACCACGAAGTCGATCACGACCGGAACATCGTTGATCTCCAACGCTTTTGCGATGGTTGCGTCGACGTCCTCGGTCTTGTCGCAGCGCAGTCCGACGCAACCGTAGGACTCGGCCAGTTTGACGAAGTCGGGGATGCGCGATCCGACGGCGGTGTGTAGGTCGGTGTTGGAGTAGCGCTCGTTGTAGAACAGCGTCTGCCACTGCCGCACCATGCCGAGACTGGAGTTGTTGATGATCGCGACCTTGATCGGGATCTTGTTGATCATGCAGGTGGCCAGCTCCTGATTGGTCATCTGGAAGCAGCCGTCCCCGTCGATCGCCCAGACGACCCGGTCGGGTTCGCCGACCTTGGCACCCATCGCGGCCGGCACCGAGTAGCCCATGGTGCCCAGGCCGCCGGAGTTGAGCCACGCGTTCGGGCGTTCGTACTGCACGAACTGCGCGGCCCACATCTGGTGCTGGCCGACGCCTGCGGCATACACGGCGTCGGGTCCGGTGAGCGCGCCGATCCGCTCGATGACGTATTGCGGCGGGATCGCCGTCGCATCCTCGGCGGGGCTGTAGCCCAGGGGGTAGGTGTCCGCCCAGCCGCGGGTGCGCTGTTGCCAGGCGGTGAAGTCGCCGGCGCGACCGGACTCGTGGTCGGCACGCAGGGCGGTGATCAGGTCGGTGATGACGGCTTTGGCGTCGCCGACGATCGGGACGTCGGCGACGCGGTTCTTGGAGATCTCGGCCGGGTCGATGTCGGCGTGGATCACCTTGGCACCGGGGGCGAAGGACGGCAGGTGTCCGGTCACCCGGTCGTCGAAGCGGGTGCCGATGGCGATCAGCAGATCGGCCTTCTGCAGTGCCGTCACGGCCGCGACCGATCCGTGCATTCCGGGCATGCCCAGGTGCAGCGGGTGGCTGTCGGGCACGACGCCTCGAGCCATCAGCGTGGTGACCAGCGGGATGCCTGCCAGGTCGACGAGCTCGCGCAGCTCATCCGCGGCCTCGGCGCGGACGATGCCGCCGCCGAGGTAGAAGACCGGGCGCTTGGCGTCGCGGATGAGCTTGGCGGCGGCGCGGATCTGCTTGTGGTGCGGTCGCGTCACCGGGCGATAGCCGGGCAGACCGATGTCGGCGGGCCACTCGAAGACGGTCTTGCCGACGAGCGCGTCCTTGGTGATGTCGACCAGCACCGGACCGGGACGTCCGGTCGAGGCGATGTGGAACGCCTCCTTGACCGCACCGGCGATCTCGGCCGGGTCGGTCACCAGGTAGCTGTGCTTGGTGATCGGCATGGTGATGCCGCGGATGTCCGCCTCCTGGAAGGCGTCGGTCCCGATCGTCCTGGAGCTGACCTGGCCGGTGATCGCCACCATCGGCACCGAATCCATGTAGGCGTCGGCGATGGCAGTGACCAGGTTGGTCGCACCGGGACCGCTGGTCGCCATACAGACGCCGACGCGGCCGGTCGCCGAGGCATAGCCCTCGGCCGCGTGGCCGGCACCCTGCTCGTGACGGACCAGGATGTGGCGCACCTTGGTGGAGTCCAGCAGCGGGTCGTATGCCGGCAGGATCGCCCCGCCCGGCAACCCGAAGACGACCTCGACGCCGGCCGCCTCGAGCGCGAGCACGAGACTCTGCGCACCGGTCACATCCTGGGGCGCAGCCGGTTGCTTGACCGTCGGCGCAATGTCTGCCGGGGTGGGCGTATGCGTTGTCACCTTGTCGTCCTTAACTGTCGGAAAGCACCCTCGCGCATAAAAAAACCCTCATCCCGGAGTCCGGGCAGTGAGGGTCAGCGCGCGAGCCGAATGAATCAGCTTGCGCGCCTTGGAAGTACGAGAATTCGTGCCACCGCTCCAGTGTCGTGCGACCGCCATGGAGCGTCAATATTCTGAGATTGCAGTCTCAAAGTACGGACAGTGACCTAGGACACGCTGAACTGAGCGAGCCGGGAGGACGCCGACGTCATGGTGTCGGGATCGCGGGAACGACGATTCCCGGCCGGCGAGCCCGCGAGCCGGCCGGGAGGAGGAGTTGCCGCCGAAGACTCAGAGCACCGCTTGGAGGAATTTCCTGGTGCGCTCGTGCTGCGGGTCGGAGAACATCGCGTCGGGCGTGGCCTCCTCGATGATGTGACCGGAGTCGAACATCATCACGCGATGTGACACGTCACGGGCGAACTGCATCTCGTGAGTCACCAGCAGCATGGTGATGTCCGTGGTGTTGGCAACGTCCCGCAGTACGCCCAGCACGTCCCCGACGAGTTCCGGGTCGAGCGCCGAGGTGACCTCGTCCAGCAGCAGGATCTCCGGCTCCATCGCGAGCGCACGCGCGATCGCGACCCGCTGCTGCTGACCGCCGGACAGGCGCGTCGGGTGCTCGTCGGCCTTGTCACCGAGGCCGACCTGCTCGAGCAGCCCCTTGGCCTTCGCCCGCGCCTCGTCCTTGGACTGACCGAGCACATGGATCGGTGCCTCGGTGATGTTCTCGATCACCGACATGTTCGGGAACAGGTTGAACTGCTGGAAGACCATGCCGATCCGCTTGCGGATGGCGGAGACTTCCTTGGGCTTCATCGCGACGCGCTTGCCGGCGTCGTTCTTCCGGTGCGTGAGTGGGTCGCCGTCGACGTAGATGTAGCCGCCGGACAACTCCTCCAGTGTCATCAGCAGGCGCAGGATCGTGGTCTTGCCCGATCCGCTCGGGCCGATGAGGGTCACCCGTTCGCCCTTGGCGACCTGGAAGTTGAGGTCGTTGAGCACGACGTTCTTGCCGAACCGCTTCTCGACGTCGTCGAACGCCACCCTCGGGGTGCCCGCACCGCTGCCGGCGGGACGGGCCTGCGGACGGCGGTCCGCCCCCTTGGACAGGTCCGGTGCGCCCGGACCGTCGGTCATCTCAGTAGGCAAGCTTCTTCTCCAATCGGCGCATGAGTATGGCGGTCGGGTAGCTCGCCACCAGGAAGATCAGACCGGCGATGGTGAACGCCTCCAGATAGCTGAAGTGCGCCCCGCCGACCCGTTTGGCCTCGGACACCATCTCCGGCACGCTGATCGCGAGCAGGTACGGGGTGTCCTTGAACATCGCGATCGCCCAGTTGCCCAACGACGGCAAGGTGGCGCGCAGCGCCTGTGGGATCACCACCGCGCGCCAGGTGCGGCGCTGTGGCAGGGACAGCGCGGTCGCCGCCTCCCACTGCCCCTTGGGCAGGGACTCGATGCCCGCCCGGTAGGACTCGGCCATGTAGGTCGAGTAGTGCACCGAGAAGACCGCGATCCCGATCATGATCAGTCGGTGTCGGAGTTGATCCGGTCCGCTGGTGTGGGCGAGCCAGCCCCACGGTGTCACGATCCCGTAGGTGACGATCAGCAACTGCAGCGGCAGCGGCGTCATACGTATGACGCCCAGCACCCAGCCGAGCAACGCGCTCACGGGTCGCGGCAACTCGCGCAGTGCCACCGCCCACACGAGCCCGAGGATGGCCGACAGGATCGACGCGGCCACGGTGACGACCAGCGTCACTTGCAGGAATGCCTTGAGTAGGTCGGGGAACGCTTCGTGCGCAATGCTCCAGTCCCACGTCACCGATGACTGCATCAGGCCACCGCCTCCGCCGTCGCGCGGGTGGTCTTGGTGCGGGATGGCCGGATGCCCAGTCTGCGCTGCGCGCGGGCTTCCAGTCCGCGCAGGGCTGCAGAGAAGGCGAGCGCCACGAAGTAGTAGATGACGAAGGCGATCCCGTAGACGGTCCACATGTCGGCGCCACCCTTGCGCAACTCGTCACTGACGTACGTCAGGTCGTAGAGCCCGATGAAGTAGGCGATCGCGGTGCCTTTGACCAGCATGACCATCAGGTTGTTCAGCCCCGGCAGCATCAGCGCCCATGCTTGCGGCCAGATCACCCGTCGCACCTTCAGGATCCAGGGCATCGACAAGGCCGTGGTCGTCTCCCATTGACCCGGCGGCACGGCGTTCATCGACCCGCGCACGACTTCGGAACCGTAAGCGCCGTAGTTGAGCCCGAGGGCGAAGATCCCGAAGAGCAGCAGATGGGAGCCCCAGCCGAAGATCTGCGGGGTGACGTAGGCGAAGAAGAACAGTTGCACGACCAGGGACGTGCCGCGGAAGAACTCCACGATCACCCGGGAGACGCCGCGCAGCACGGCAGATCGGGACAGGGAGGCCAGCCCCAGCAGCACCGCGACGATGAACGCCACGATGCCGCCGAAGACCGACAACTCCAACGTGATGCGCAGACCACTCAGCAGATCCGACCAGTTGTTCTGCAACGTGTCGACGACACCCGTGGGTGCGATCGACGAGAACTCAGACACGATCAACGGGCTCCGGCCGTCGGATCATCTACTTGGCATCCGGCAGCTTGCCGGAGCACAGGTAGGCGGTGTCGGTGGTCTTGCCCTTGGGCCGTTCGGCCTCGGTGAAGCCGTACTTGCCGACGATCTCGTTGAACCGCTTCGGGTCGTCGATGATCTTCTTGAGTTCCTTGTTGTAGGCCTTCAGCAGTTCCGTGTCGCCCTTGCGGAAGACCGCCGCGCCGGCACCGATCTGCAGCTTGCCATCGACCGTCGCCGTGAACGCCTTGGTGACCTCCACCTTGTCCTGGGCGTTCTGCGTCTTGACCAGTGTGCGCAAGGAGATCGCGGTCAGCGCGAAGACGTCCGCCTGCCCGCTCTCGACCGCCTGCAACCCCTCCTCGGGAGATCCCACGGTCTGGGTCGCAATGCCCATCGTCTTGGCGTAGCCCTGCTCGACGGCGCCGTTCTCGGTCACCAGGTTGACCTTCTTGGCCTTGAGGTCCTGCATGGTGTGCAGATCCTTCGGGTTGCCCTTGGGCACCAAGAAGGCCGTCTCGTAGGTGATCTCCGGGTAGCTGAACGCGGCCTTCTCGCACCGCTTCGGCAGGATCGACATACCCGCGCTGACCTCATCGTACTGACCGGAGTTCAGACCCGGGATGAGGGCGTCCCACTCGACCTTCTTGCCCTCGACCTTGTTGATCCCCAGCTCCTTGTAGACCGCACGGTCCAAGGCGATCGTCGCGCCGTCGAGCTTGCCGTCCTTGTTGATGAAGCTGTAGGGGTTCTCACCGTTGATGCCGACGACGACCTTGCCGGCCTTCTTCAGCGAGTCCACGGTGGCACCCTTGTCGTCCTTCGAGCTCGAGCCGCAGCCGGCGAGGGTCAGCGCACCCGCGGTGAGTACAGCGGCAACGGCGGTTGCGCGTCGTGATCGCAGCGTCATGTTGTGGGCCTTTCGACACATGGGGAGCCACGCCGAGCGCACCTCCGGGTGAACGGGTTTTCGAGGCTATGTCGTGACCGCAGAACATTCCAACGACGCGAAAGCAGCCTGACCGGCCGCTGTTCGACAGCTCAATATCGTCCTTTCTGAGGCTCTGACCAGCGGAAACGACACATTGTCGACAAGTAGACGATACTCGCTGCAGGCGGTCGTCCGCACTCGATCTTCGTTATCACTTCGAGACGTTCGGGCCGGTTTTCGCCCTCATCTGTGTCGTGGATCACAGCCGGCACAGGGTTAAGGTGCGCCCATGCGTGTGCGACCGATCACCGACGACGAACTGCCCGACTTCATCGCCATCTCCATGCGGGAGTATGCCGAGCAGATGCGCACCATGGGAGGCGGACCTGCCGAGGACCTCGATCGGCAGACCGAGCACTATTTCCCCGGCGGCAGACTCTCCCCCGGGCACGCGGTGCTCATCGCCGAAGACGACGAAGGTCATCGCCTCGGGCGGCTCTGGATGGCACCGCGCGGCGAGAGCACGGACGTCGCGTTCGTCTACGAGGTCCAGGTCGAGGAACATGCACGCGGCAAGGGCTACGGCCGGCAGCTGATGCGGGAGGCGCAGCAGTGGTCCCGGGACAACGGTTAACGCACCCTCGCTCTGCACGTCTTCGGCGGCAACGACGTCGCCATCACGCTCTACGAGTCCATGGGCTTCGAGACCACCGATCGGCTGATGAAGCTCGACCTCTGAGGCATTGCCGGTCCGCGCCGGCCCGGTGAACCGCGGTCAGCGCGTCGGCACCTCACGGACCGCGCCGCGGTCCGCGGAGGTGGCCATGGCGGCATACGCCTGCAGTGCCTTGGTGACCACGCGGTCACGGGAGACGGGTCGCCACGGCTGGTCGGACGCCTCCATCTCGGCGCGGCGGCGCTGCAGTTCGGCGTCGTCGACCTGCACCTCCAGGGTGCGGCTCACCACGTCGATCAGGATCGGGTCGCCGTCCCGGACCAGGCCGATGACGCCACCGGCCGCCGCCTCCGGGGACACGTGACCGATGGACAGACCGCTCGAGCCGCCGGAGAAGCGGCCGTCAGTGACCAGGGCGCATTTCTTGCCCATCCCGGTGCCCTTCATGAAGGCCGTCGGGTGCAGCATCTCCTGCATGCCGGGCCCGCCGGCCGGGCCCTCGTAACGCACGACCAGCACCTCTCCGGGCTGGATGATCTTGTTGAGGATGACCTCGACGGCCTCCTCCTGCGACTCCACGACGCGCGCCGGACCCTCGAAGTGCCACAGCTCCTCCTCGACGCCGGCGGTCTTGATGACCGCCCCGTCGACGGCGAGGTTGCCGCGCAGGATCGCCAGCCCGCCCTCGGCGGTGTAGGCGTGCTCCTTGTCGTGGATGCAGCCGTTCGCGGCGTCGGTGTCGAGGTCGGCCCAGCGGTTGTCCGTGGAGAACGGCTCGATGGTGCGCACGCCACCCGGGGCGGCGTGGAAGAGCTCGACGGCCTCCTCGGTCGCCTTGCCGGAGCGGATGTCCCAGTCGTCCAGCCACTGGTCGAAGGACGAGGTGTGCACCGTGGTCACGTCACGCTCGAGCAGCCCTGCGCGGCGCAACTCCCCCAGGATCGCCGGTATGCCGCCCGCCCGGTGCACGTCCTCCATGTGAAAGAACGAGTTGGGGGCGACCTTGGACAGGCACGGCACTCGCCGGCTGATCTCGTCGATGGTGGCCAGATCGAAGTCCTTGACCTCGCCCTCCTGCGCCGCGGCCAGGATGTGCAGCACGGTGTTGGTCGAACCGCCCATCGCGACATCGAGCGACATCGCGTTGCGGAAGGCGGCCGAGGTGGCGATGTTGCGCGGCAGTGCCGAGTGGTCGTCCTGCTCGTAGTAGCGCCGCGCCAGGTCGACCACGACGCGCCCGGCCCGCTCGAAGAGCGCGCGACGCGCCGAGTGGGTGGCCAGCGTGGAACCGTTGCCGGGCAACGCCAGGCCGAGCGCCTCGGTCAGGCAGTTCATCGAGTTGGCCGTGAACATGCCCGAGCAACTGCCGCAGGTCGGGCAGGCGGAGTTCTCGACCGCGGCAAGTGCTTCGTCGTCGACATTGTCGTTGGCCGAGGCCGAGATGGAGGTGATCAGGTCCGAGGACGGGTGCACGACACCGTCCACCGAGACGGTCTTGCCGGCCTCCATCGGGCCACCGGAGACGAAGACGACCGGGATGTTGAGCCGCATCGCGGCGTTGAGCATGCCGGGGGTGATCTTGTCACAGTTGGAGATGCACACCAGCGCGTCCGCGGTGTGCGCGTTGACCATGTATTCCACTGAGTCCGCGATGATCTCGCGGCTCGGCAGTGAGTAGAGCATGCCGCCGTGACCCATCGCGATGCCGTCGTCGACCGCGATGGTGTTGAACTCGCGCGGCACGCCGCCGGCGGCGCGGACGCCTTCGGCGACGATCTCGCCGACGTCCTTGAGGTGCACGTGACCCGGGACGAACTGGGTGTAGGAGTTGGCGATCGCGACGATGGGCTTGCCGAAGTCGGAGTCGGTGAGGCCGGTCGCGCGCCACAGGGCACGGGCGCCGGCCGCGTTGCGCCCC
>NZ_JBQCGS010000100.1:0-19834 GCF_051955415.1 Flexivirga sp. | reverse complement strand
AGGAGGCGCAGGCCGAGATCGCGCGCAGCCGCTCCGTCGTCGAGGCCCTCGCCGACGACCCGATCCCGCACTACGGCGTCTCCACCGGTTTCGGTGCGCTCGCCACCAAGCACATCCCGGCCCGTTCGCGCGCCCAGTTGCAGCGCTCGCTGGTGCGCTCGCATGCGGCCGGCTCGGGCCCCGAGGTGGAGCGCGAGGTCGTGCGCGCACTCATGCTGCTGCGTGCCAGCACCCTCGCCACCGGTCGCACCGGAGTGCGCCCCGAGGTGTTGCAGACGTACGTCGGGATGCTCAACGCCGGCATCACGCCGTGCGTCCGCGAATACGGCTCGCTCGGCTGCTCCGGCGACCTGGCTCCGCTGGCCCATTGTGCACTGGCGTTGATGGGCGAGGGCGAGGTCCGGGCCGCCGCCGGCCGGCCGCAGGCCGCGGCCGACCCCCTCCCCGCCGCCGGTCTGAACCCTGTCGAGCTGCGGGAGAAAGAAGGTCTCGCGCTGATCAACGGCACCGACGGCATGCTCGGCATGCTGTGCCTGGCGATCACCGACCTGACCGAACTGACCAAGGTCGCCGACATCACGGCCGCGATGTCGATCGAGGGGCTGCTCGGGACCGACGACGTCTTCGCTGCCGACCTGCACGAACTGCGTCCGCAGCGCGGCCAGGGAGACAGTGCCGCCAACCTGCGAGTCCTGTTGAAGGACAGCGAGATCCGTGAGAGTCATCGCGACCCGGCCGCGTGCACCCGCGTGCAGGACGCCTACTCGCTGCGCTGCTCGCCGCAGGTGGCCGGCGGTGCGCGGGACACGATCACCCACGCGACGAGTGTGGCGGGCGCCGAGCTCGCCGCCGCCGTCGACAACCCGGTGGTGACCAAGGACGGCCGGGTCGAGTCGAACGGCAACTTCCACGGCGCACCGATCGCCTACGTGCTCGACTTCCTGGCGATCGTGACGGCCGACCTGGCCAGCATCAGTGAACGACGCACCGACCGATTCCTCGACGTGGCGCGCAACAACGGGTTGCCGCCGTTCCTGGCCGACGACCCGGGCGTCGACTCCGGTCACATGATCGCCCAGTACACCCAGGCGGCCATCGTGTCCGAGCTGAAGCGGCTGGCGAACCCGGCGTCGGTCGACTCGATCCCGTCGAGCGCGATGCAGGAGGACCACGTGTCGATGGGTTGGTCCGCGGCACGCAAGCTGCGTCGTGCGGTCGACGGGCTGCGCCGGGTGCTGGCCATCGAGCTGCTCACCGCTGCGCGCGGCATCCGGTTGCGCGAGCCACTGCGCCCCGGGCCGGCGACGGCTGCGGTCATCGCCGCGCTGCCGGGGATCGGCGTCCCCGGACCGGACCGCTACCTCGCGCCTGAGATCGAGCAGGCCGTCGAGTTCGTCGCCACGGGCGACGCGCTGGCCGCGGCGGAGGGCATCACCGGGCCGTTGGCCTGACGCTGGTCTCGATACGGGCTCGGCTGGCGCCTCGCCCTACTCGACCGGCGTGGGTGGGTCGGCTGGCGCCTCGCCCTACTCGACCGGCGTGGGTGGGCCGGCTGGCGCCTCGCCCTCTCGACCGGCGCTATTCGGAATTGACTGAGAACGAAAGGATCTGACGATCATGGAAGGTGCACGACCCGTACGCGCCCCCCGCGGGACCAGCCTCACCGCCCAGTCCTGGGCGACCGAGGCACCGATGCGGATGCTGATGAACAACCTCGACCCCGAGGTGGCGGAGCACCCCGACGACCTGGTCGTGTATGGCGGCACCGGCCGCGCCGCGCGCGACTGGCGCTCCTTCGATGCGATGGTGCGCACCCTGGAGAAGCTGAAGGCCGACGAGACGATGCTCGTCCAGTCCGGCCGCCCGGTGGGCGTCATGCAGACCCACGAGTGGGCGCCACGGGTGCTCATCGCGAACTCGAATCTCGTGCCGGACTGGGCGAACTGGCCGGAATTCCGCCGGCTGGAACAGCTCGGCCTGACGATGTACGGCCAGATGACCGCCGGTTCCTGGATCTACATCGGCACCCAGGGCATCGTGCAGGGCACCTACGAGACCTTCGCCGCGGTCGCTGAGAAGCGCTTCGGCGGCACCCTCGCCGGCACGCTCACGCTGACCGGCGGTTGCGGTGGCATGGGTGGCGCACAGCCGCTGGCGGTCACGCTCAACCACGGCGCCTGCCTGATCGTCGACGTCGACGAGTCCCGGCTGCGTCGCCGGGTCGAGCACCGCTACCTCGACGAGGTCGCCGACAACCTGGACGACGCCATCGAGAAGGCCGTCTCGGCCAAGAACGAGCGTCGCGCCTGGTCGGTCGGCGTCGTCGGCAACGCCGCCGAGATCTACCCCGAGCTGCTGCGCCGCGGTGTGCCGATCGACATCGTCACCGACCAGACCAGCGCCCACGACCCACAGTCCTATCTGCCCGAAGGCATCTCGCCGGACGACTGGCACGACTACGCGGCCAAGAAGCCCGAGGAGTTCACCGACCGGGCTCGCGCCTCGATGGCCAAGCACGTGCAGGCGATGGTGGAGTTCCAGGACGGCGGCGCCGAGGTCTTCGACTACGGCAACTCGATCCGCGACGAGGCCCGCCTCGGCGGCTACGACCGGGCGTTCGAGTTCCCGGGCTTCGTGCCGGCATACATCCGCCCGCTGTTCTGCGAGGGCAAGGGCCCGTTCCGCTGGGCTGCCCTGTCCGGCGACCCGAAGGACATCTACGCGACCGACAAGGCCGTGATGGACCTCTTCCCCGACAACGACCGGCTGCAGAAGTGGATGCGCGGCGCGAAGGAGAAGATCGCCTTCCAGGGCCTGCCGGCGCGCATCTGCTGGCTGGGGTATGGCGAGCGTGACAAGGCCGGACTCGCCTTCAACGACCTGGTCGCCCGCGGCGAGGTCAGCGCGCCCATCGTCATCGGCCGCGACCACCTGGACTGCGGCTCAGTCGCCTCGCCATACCGCGAAACCGAGGCGATGGCAGACGGATCCGACGCGATCGCCGACTGGCCGCTGCTCAACGCGCTGGTCAACACCAGCTCGGGCGCGAGCTGGGTGTCGATCCACCACGGCGGCGGTGTCGGCATCGGCCGCTCCATCCACGCGGGTCAGGTCTCCCTGGCCGACGGCACCCCGCTCGCGGCCCAGAAACTGGCCCGGGTGCTGACCAACGACCCCGGCATGGGTGTCATCCGGCACGTCGATGCCGGCTACGAGCGCGCGGAGGACGTCGCCGCGGAGCGTGGTGTGCGCGTCCCGATGCGGGAGGACTGAGTCCGATGGCGGTCGGCGGTGCGAAGTGGGAGAAGCGCAGCATCGAGGTCGTGCCGGCGGGCGAACGGCACGGTTCGCCCCGTAACCAGTTCACGTTGTGGTTCGGCGCGAACATGCAGATCACTGCGGTCGTGGACGGTGCTCTGGCGGTCGTCTTCGGCGCCGATGCGCTGTGGGCCATCATCGGTCTGCTGATCGGCAACCTGCTCGGCGGTGCGGTGATGGCGCTGCACTCCGCGCAGGGCCCACACCTCGGGCTGCCGCAGATGATCAGCAGCCGTGCGCAGTTCGGCGTGCTCGGCGCGGCGCTGCCGCTGGTCCTCGTCGTGATCATGTATCTCGGCTTCGCGGCCACGGGCACGGTGCTGTCCGGGCAGGCGATCAACAAGATCCTGCACGTGGACGCCAAGGCGGTCGGGATCATCGTGTTCGGCCTCCTGACGTTCGTGGTGGCGGCGTTCGGCTACCGGTGGATCCACACCCTCGGCCGCATCGCGACCGTGCTGGGCATCCTGGGCTTCGCCTGGCTGACGTTCCGCGTCTTCCACGAGAACAGCGCCCACACGCTGCTGGGCAACACCCACTTCGACGGCGCGCCCTTCCTGCTGGCGATCGCGCTGGGCGCCGGCTGGCAGCTGACGTTCGGGCCCTATGTCGCGGACTACTCGCGCTACCTGCCGCGCACCACCACGATCGCCAGCACCTTCTGGGCGACGTTGGGCGGCAGCGTGATCGGGTCCATGTGGTCGATGTCGCTCGGTGCGCTGATCGCATCGGTCCCGAAGTCGACCTTCCTGGACAACCAGGTCGGCTACGTCGGCGAGTTGGCCGGTGGCGGTCTCATCGCGTTCGTGATCTACGTCGTGATCGTGGTCGGGAAGCTGACGGTCAACACCCTCAACGCGTATGGCGGCGCGATGACCCTACTCACCACGACCACCGGGTTCACCCGTCGCAAGCAGGTGCCGCCGTTGGTCCGGATCGCGTTCGTCTTCGGCTTCCTCATCGTCTCGGTGCTCATCGCATGGGTGGGATCCGCCGACTTCCTGGACAACTTCAAGAATTTCGTGTTGTTGCTGCTGACCGTCTTCATCCCGTGGAGCGCGATCAACCTGGTCGACTACTACCTGGTCTCCAAGGAGCAGGTCGACGTGCCGGGCCTGTATGACGAGAACGGCCGCTACGGCCGCTACAACGTCTGCGGCCTGGTGACCTATGTGATCGGTGTCGTCGTGCAGATCCCGTTCCTGTCGCAGAGCCTCTACACCGGGACGATCGCGAAATCCCTTGATGGCGCGGATGTTTCGTGGATCGTCGGCCTGGTGGTGACCGCACTGGTCTACTACCCGTGGGCACGCGCGACCAAGCGGTCCCCGGAGCGGACGATCCTGCCGGACGACCTGGAGGACAGACAAGAGGAGCTCGTATGAATGACAAGGGTCTCGATACGGGCTCGCCTAGCGGCTCGCCCTACTCGACCAGCTTGGGGTTCGATCGGATGTGGGCCGACCTCGACCCGATCGGTCGAGCATCCTCCGGTGGCTACCGCCGCTTCGCCTGGACCGCGGAGGACCACACGCTGCGCGAGTGGTTCGCCGGCGAGTGTGCGGCGCGGGGCCTGGACATGGTCGAGGACCGCATGGGCAACCAGTGGGCGTGGTGGGGAGACCCGGATCGTGACGGGCCCGGCGTGGTCGTCGGCTCGCACCTGGACTCGGTGCCCGACGGTGGCGCGTATGACGGGCCGCTCGGCGTGGTCTCCGGCCTTGCCGTGGTGGACGCGTTGCGAGACAACGGTTTCGTTCCCGCCCGACCGGTCGCCGTGGTCAACTTCGGTGACGAGGAAGGTGCTCGGTTCGGCGTGGCCTGCGCCGGTTCCCGGGTGATCACCGGCGCGATGACCGCCGAACGTGTCCTGGGCCTGACCAACGCCGACGGTGTCACCATGGCCGAGGCGCTGCGTCGTGCCGGCCGCGACCCCGACACGATCGGTGCCGACCCCGAGACGTTGCGCCGCGTCGGCCAGTTCGTCGAGTTGCACGTGGAACAGGGCCGCGCGCTGGCGGACCTGGACCAGGCCACGTCGGCGGTCGCCGTGGGCACCGACATCTGGCCGCACGGCCGCTGGCGGATCGATCTGCCCGGCACCGCCGACCATGCCGGTACGACGGCGTTGCCGGACCGGCAGGACGCGATGCTGTCCGCCGCGGAGGTGGTGCTCGCCGCACGCTCGGCGGCGGCGAGTAACGGCTGTGTGGCCACCACCGGCAAGATCGAGGTCGAGCCGGGTGGCGTGAACGCCATACCCTCCCATGTGCGCCTGTGGCTCGATGCCCGCGGAGCGGACCAGAACGCCGTGCGGGCAACGGTTTCCGCCGTCGCGGCGGCCGCCGCCCGGTGCGGCGGGACGCTGTCGGAGGAGTCGTGGACCGACACGACCCGCTTCGACGACGACCTGTCCGGCCGGCTGCGCGAGATCCTCGGCGCGCACACGCCGATGCTCGGCACCGGGGCGGGCCACGACGCCGGTGTGCTCGCGACCGCGGGCGTCTCCACCTCGATGCTGTTCGTGCGCAACCCGACCGGCGTGTCGCACTCGCCGGCGGAGTTCGCCGAGCGCGACGACTGCCTGCGCGGCGTCGAGGCACTGACGAAGGTGGTCCAGGAGCTGGCGTCATGAGCGAGTTCTGGGCCGAATACGCGCTGCTGCCAGACGGCTTGGCGCGGAATGTGCGGTTCCGAATCGAAGGCGATGTCTTCGACGCGATCGACGTCGGCCAGCCGCAGGGCGATGCGCAGCGGCTGCCCGGCGTCGTGCTGCCCGGCTTCGCCAACACCCACAGTCACGCGTTCCACCGAGCCCTGCGCGGCCGCACGCACACCGGCGGCGGCACGTTCTGGACCTGGCGGGAGGTCATGTATGGCGCCGCGCGCCGGCTCGACCCGGACAACTATCTCGCGCTGGCCCGAGCGACCTACGCCGAGCTGGCACTGGCCGGTGTGACCAGCGTCGGCGAATTCCACTATGTGCACCACACTCCCGACGGCACGCCGTACGACAACCCCAACGCGATGGGTGAGGCGCTCCAGCAGGCCGCCCGCGATGCCGGCGTCCGGCTCACGCTGCTCGACACCTGTTATCTGGCAGGCGGATTGACCGCCCAGGGGCACCAGCCGCTCGGTGCCGAGCAGCTCCGGTTCGGTGACGGGGACGTCTCACGCTGGGCCGAGCGGGTGTCGCAGATGTGGGGCGACGGGACGACGCGCATCGGCGCCGCAGTGCACTCGGTGCGGGCCGTGCCGGAGGCGGACCTGGCCGCGCTGGCCCACTACGCCCGGGCGGGGCTACAGGTGCCGGCGATCCACGCGCACGTGTCCGAACAGCCCGCGGAGAACGACGCGTGCCAGGCGTTCTACGGCCGCACCCCGGTCCGACTGCTCGCGGACGCCGGCCTGCTCGACCGGGACTTCAGCGCCGTGCACGCGACCCACCTCACCGGCGCCGACGTCGACACCCTCGGGCGCGCGCAGGCGACGGCCGCCTTCTGCCCGACGACCGAGCGCGACCTGGCGGACGGCATCGGCCCGGCCCGCGAACTGCTGGACGCCGGTGCGCGCCTCAGTCTCGGCTCGGACCAGCATGCGGTGATCGACCCGTTCGAGGAAGTTCGCGGCCTGGAGTCGCACGAGCGGCTGCGCACCCTGCACCGCGGCCGCATCGCCCAGGACGAGCTGTTGCGTGCCGCGACCGCACACGACACCATCGGCTGGTCGGACGCCGGCCGGCTGCAGGTCGGCGCCAAGGCGGATCTGGTGGCCGTGGACCTCGGCTCCCCGCGAACCGCAGGTGTGCCGGCGCAGTTCGTGCTCACCGCCGCGACTGCGGCGGACGTCACCGACGTGATCCGGGACGGCGAGCGGGTGGTCACGGACCGCCGGCACCGGCTCGGCGACGTCGGCAATCTGTTGACCCGGGCAATCGATCAGCTGTGGGAGAAGCAGACATGACGTCATACGCACTCGTCGGGATCGGGCAACTGGTCACCAACGACCCGACCCACGAGGACGGTGACGGGTCGCCGCTCGGCCTCATCGACCGCGCCGCCGTCGTCGTCGAGGGCGACCGGATCGTCTGGGCCGGCGCGGAGTCCGCAGTCCCGGACACCGACGCACGCCAGGACCTCGACGGTGCTGCGGTCATACCGTCGTTCGTCGACAGCCACAGCCACCTGGTCTTCGCCGGCGACCGGTCGGCGGAGTTCGCGGCCCGGATGACCGGTGAGCCGTACGACGGCGGCGGCATCGCCGTGTCGATGGCGGCGACCCGCGCCGCCGACGACGACCAGTTGCGCCGCCTGGTGGCCGCTCGTGTCGCCGAGATGCGCGCACAGGGCACCGGGGTGGTGGAGATCAAGAGCGGCTACGGGCTCGACGTCGCCAACGAGGCGCGGGCGCTGCGGATCGCGGGCGAATTCACCGAGGAGACGACGTTTTTGGGCGCGCACGTGGTGCCGCCGGAGTTCCGCGGCAGCGACTCCGCGCGGGCCGATTACGTCGACCTGGTCTGCGGCGAGATGCTCGCCGCGTGTGCGCCGCACGCTCGCTGGATCGACGTCTTCTGTGAGCCGCACAGCGCCTACGCGTTCACCGCTGAGGAGTCCGAGCGGGTCCTGCGGGCCGGGCTCGCCGCTGGTCTGCAGGCCCGGGTGCACGGCAACCAGCTGGGGCACGGACCCGGCGTGCAACTGGCCGTGCAAGTGGGCGCCGCCAGTGTCGACCACTGCACTTACCTGTCCGACGCGGACGTCGAGACTCTGGCTGGATCCTCAACGGTGGCAACCCTGTTGCCCGGGGTGGAGTTCTCGACCAGGTCGCCATACCCCGATGCACGCCGCCTGCTCGACGCCGGCGTCCAGGTGGCACTGGCCAGCGACTGCAACCCCGGCACCTGCTACTCCAGCTCCATCCCCTTCGCCATCGCCGTCGCCGTCCGCGACATGGGTATGACGCCCGCCGAGGCGCTGCACGCCGCAACCCGCGGTGCGGCGAAGTCGTTGCGCCGTCACGACATCGGCGTCATACGGGAGGGTGCCCGGGCGGACCTGACGGTGCTGGACGCGCCGTCCTACCTGCACCTGCCCTACCGCCCGGGTGTGCCGATCGCACACTCCTGGCTCCGGGAGCCGGTGACGGGCTGAGGCCGGCTCACAGCCAGTTGCGTCGCTTGAAGGCGACATACAGCGTGACCGACAGGCCGACGATCAGCGCGGTGCTCAGCCAGAAGCCCCAGTCCGTGCTGAACCCGGGGTTGGGGACGTTCTGGCCGTACCACCCGGTGATCAGCGTCGGCACCGCGATGATCGCCGCCCACGAGGTCAGCTTCTTCATGATGTTGTTGAGCGCGGCGTCGCCGAGCGCGAGGTTGGTGTCCTGCACCGACTCGACGGTGTCCCGCAACGACTCCGACCATTCCGCGGCCCGCATGGTGTGGTCGTAGAGGTCCTGGTAGTACGGCAGTAGCTCGTGCTGGTCGTCCTCGGTGGTCACCCGCCGCAGCAGGGTGGTGACGACCTCGCGCATCGGCAGCGCCACCCGGCGCATCCGGCTGATGCGCTTGTGCAGGTCGAACGCCTCACGGGCGATCGTCGGTCCGGCGTGGCGCTCGGCGAACAATCGGCTCTCCAGGGCGTCGACCCGGTCGTCGATGCGCGTCGTGGCATCGAAGTAGCCGTCGACGACGGTGTCCAGGATCGTGTGCAGCAGGGCCCTGGCACCCCAGCGCGTCAGCGCCGGCTCGTCGTTGAAGGCGTCCTCGACGTCGTCGACCGGGAAGTTGCCGCCCAGCCGCACGGTGACGACCGCACGGGGCAGCACGATGATCGACATCCGGTGCAGGTCACTATCCTGCGCGGCGTCGGTGACGGTGAAGCAGGTGATGAAGAAGTAGGAGTGGAAGCGGACCGCCTTGGGCCGCTCGTGCTGGGTGAGCGCGTCCTCCACCGTGTGTTCGTCGATGCCGATGGCGTCGGCGAGCTCGCGCAGGTCGTCCTGCTGCGGGTCCAGCAGGTCGATCCAGGTCAGGGTGTCGTCCTCGGTGAGCAGCCGCGGGACGTCGTGCAGCGTGATGTTGCTGGTGTCGATCCGGCCGGAGCGCCATACGCGGCTCCGACGCTCGCAGGTCATCCGCCGTGCTTGATGCTGTAGCTCACCTTGTCGCCGTCGACCTTGTCGACGACCGCGGTCACCTTCTGCTTCTTGCCGTCGAGGTCGACCGTGCACTCGACAGAGGCCTTCACCGTGGCCTTGAGGTTGTCGTCGCACGTGACGTCGCCTACCTTGGAGCCGGTGGCAGCCGCGCTGACCTTCTCCTTGATCTGCGACTCCAGATCGCTCTTCTTGACCACCCTGTCGCCACATCCGGCGAGCAGCCCGACGACTGCGACGCCTGCCGCGAGACCAGCCGCACCACGGCGGACAGAGTTCTTCATGGAGCCTCCAGCTGTCATGCGCATCACGGCTCCGAGCTTACGTGGTGCGTCCCGGCCGGGGCATCCCGCCGGCCCGGCGCCATACACGCGTCATACGGCTGTCGTGCCGGTGTCGTGCCGGCGTCATACGTCGCCGAGCAGCTGCAGCGGCCGCTCCACCGCGTCGGCCACGAAGCGCAGGAAGCCGCCGGCCACGCCGCCGTCACAGACCCGGTGGTCGAAGGTCAGGCCCAGCTGGGTGACCTTGCGGACCGCGAGTTGCCCGTCGACCACCCAGGGCCGGTCGATGATCCGCCCGACCCCGAGCATGGCGGCTTCCGGGTGGTTGATGATCGGCGTGCTGCCGTCGACCCCGAAGACGCCGTAGTTGTTCAACGTGAACGTGCCGCCGGTGAGGTCGGCCGGCGCGAGGGTGCCGGCGCGGGCCGCGTCGACCAGTTGCACCATCCGCTCGGCCAGCTGCCGGGTGGTCATCCGGTCGGCGTCGTGCACGACCGGGACGACCAGGCCGCGCGGCGAGTCGGCCGCGAAGCCCAGGTGTATGGCGCCGTGCCGCACGATCTCCTGCCGGTCGGTGTCGACCGAGGAGTTCAGCTCCGGATGCCGGCGCAGGCCCGCGACGCAGATCCGGCCGAGCAGCGCGAGCAGTCCGCCTCGCTCCAGGCCGATGGCCCGGCGTGCCTCGACCAGTCCGGTGGCGTCGGCGTCCACCCACGTGGTGGCATCGGGGATCTCGCGGCGCGACGTGGTCAGTTTGTCGGCGACGGCGCGGCGGAGGCCGGTCAGCGGAACACGTTCGTCGCGCCGGTCGAGTGCCCGGGGGAGCGCAGCGGAGGAGGGTGTATCGAGACCTGGCACTCGATCGGCATCAACTGCCGCCTCGACGTCGGTGCGCCGGATGACGCCGTCCGGGCCGGGGGTGATCGAGCGCAGGTCCAGGCCGTACTCGGCGGCGAGCTTGCGCACGATCGGTGAGATGACCTTCGGCGCGACCAGACTGACGGTCTGTTGCACGGCTGACGGCGGTATGACGCCGTCACTCGTGCCGGACGCCGTCAGTGTCGACGAGTCGCGCGCGGATCGTCTGCGGAGTCGAGCGGCGCGCCGGCCGGACGAACCGGAGGCCCCGGTGTCGGTGGTGCCGTAGCCGACCAGCACCGCGCCGGAGCCGTCGGCCCCGTTGTCGTGATCGCCGCTCGGCGCCGGGGCAGCCCCGGTCGCAGCGTCCGACGTGACTGTCAGCAATGCGGATCCGACGGCGATCGTCTCGCCCTCGGCGCCGTGCCGGGTGTGCACCCGGCCGGCATACGGGCAGGGCACCTCGACGGTCGCCTTGGCGGTCTCGACGACCACGACGTGCTGGTCGATGGTCACTTCGTCACCGTCGGCGACGAGCCACTCCACCAGGTCGGCCTCGGTCAGGCCCTCGCCCAGGTCGGGCAGGTTGAAGGTCTGCTCAGCCATGCGCGCCCACCCCTGCGTAGGTGAGGTCGGGCTGGTCGTCCCACTGCAGCCGGGAGATGGCGTCCAGGATGCGTTCCACGCCGGGCAGATAGGTCTTCTCCAGCATCGGCGCCGGGTATGGCGTGGGCAGCCCGCTGACCCGGGCGACCGGCGCGTGCAGCGAGTGGAAGCACCGCTCGGTGACCCGGGCGGCGACCTCGCCGGAGACGCCGGCGAAACCCTGTGCCTCGGCGACCACCACGCAACGTCCGGTACGCCGCACCGACTGCACGACGGTCTCGTCGTCGAAGGGCACGATGGTGCGCAGGTCGATCACCTCGACACTCCAGCCCTCCTCGGCGGCGGCTTCGGCGGCCTTGAGCGCCGTCGGCACGGACGGGCCGTAGGTGACGATCGTGACGTCGTCGCCGTCGCGGCGCACCTTCGCCTTGCCGAAAGCCGGCCGTTTGCACGGAAGTTCGATGTCCTGCTTGGACCAGTAGAGCGCCTTGGGCTCCATGAAGATCACCGGGTCCGGATCATCGATCGCTTCGCGCAGCAGGCTGTAGGCGTCCGCCGCGTCGGACGGCGTGACGACCTTCAGGCCCGGTGTGTGCGCGTAGTAGCCCTCGCTGGAGTCGCAGTGGTGCTCGACACCGCCGATGCCGCCGGCATACGGCACGCGGATGACCATCGGCAGCCCGACCGCACCCGAGGTGCGGTTGCGCATCTTGGCCACGTGCGAGGTGATCTGCTCGAACGCGGGGTAGGCGAACGCGTCGAACTGCATCTCGACCACCGGACGAAAACCGGTGAGACACATGCCGATCGCGAAGCCGACGATGCCGGCCTCGGCCAGCGGCGTGTCGAAGCAGCGTTCCTCGCCGAACTCCTGGGCCAGTCCGTCGGTGATCCGGAAGACGCCGCCGAGCGTGCCGACATCCTCACCGAACACCATGACGTCGTCGTCGGCGGTGAGTGCATCGCGCAGTGCAGTGTTGAGGGCACCGCCCATGGTGATTGTCATCAGTTGGCCTCCGCCTCGATCTCCGCCGCGACCATCGCGCGGGCTTCGTCCAGTTGCGGTGTGGAACCGGCGAACACGTTGTCGAACAAGGAGATCGGGTCGACCGACGGGTCGGCGTTCATCCGTTCGCGCAGCTCCGCGGCCTTGGCCTCCGCCTCGGCGTTGGTCGCGGCCACCATGTCGTCGTTGAGCTCGCCGCGCGCGCGCAGCCAGGCCTCGACGCGGGCAATCGGGTCGCGGTCCAGCCATGCGGTCACCTCGTCCGAGGAGCGGTAGCGGGTGGCGTCGTCGGCGTTGGTGTGCGCGTCCATCCGGTAGGTGTGCGCCTCGATGAGGAACGGGCCCTTGCCGCTGCGGCAGTGCTCGAGGGCGACGTCCATCACGGCCAGCACGGCGGCCGGGTCGTTGCCGTCGACCTGTTCGGCGGGGACGCCGTACCCGATCCCCTTGTAAGCCAAGGACGGTGCCTTGGTCTGCTTGGAGAGCGGGACGCTGATCGCGTACTTGTTGTTCTGGACGAAGAAGATCACCGGCGCCTCGAAGACCGCGGCGAAGTTGAGGGCCTCGTGGAAGTCGCCCTCGCTGGTCGCTCCGTCGCCGATGAAGGCGAGCGCGACGTGATCGGTGCCGCGTCGCTTCTCCCCGTATGCCGCGCCCGCGGCGTGGATCAGTTGCGTCGACAACGGTGTGCACTGTGCCGCGGTCTTGGTCGCGATCGGGTCGTAGCCGCAGTGACTGTCGCCGCGCAGCAAGGAGAGCACCTCGACCGGGTCGATGCCGCGGGTGACCAGCGCCATCGATTCGCGGTAGGTCGGGAAGAGCCAGTCGTCGCCGGTGACCGACATCGTGGCGCCGACCTGGCAGGCCTCCTGGCCGCGGGAACTGGGGTAGACCGCGAGCCGACCCTGCTTGGTCAGCGCCGTGGCCTGCACGTCGAAGCGACGCCCGACGACCATCGCGTGCCAGATGGCGCGCAGCCGTCCGGCGCTCGGCATCGGATAGTCCCGGCGGGCGCCGGCCTGCTCGACCTCGGCGCCGGTCGGATCGATCAGCTGGACCGGGTTGGGCGACGGCAACAGCGCAGCCGTCATCGTCTCGGCTGTGGTCTCCATCACACCAGTGTCTCGCGTGCCGGGCATATTGCCGGTGATGCCCGCTCGTCACGAGACGGCTGGCGCCATACTTGCTGTATGGCGAAACAAACGTCCAGCAAACCCGGCCGGTCAGCGGGTGCGACCGGACGGTCGGCGGAGCACCGGGTGCTCGACGACGTCGATCTGCAGATCGTCGGCGCCCTCGAACGCGATGCGCGGCTGTCGGTGCGCGCACTGGCCGAGCGCCTGCACCTGTCCCGTGCGGCGACCTACGCACGCCTGCAGCGGCTGCTTGACGACGGTGTGATCGACGGTTTCTCCGCACGGGTGGTGCCGCACCTCGTCGGGCTGCAGACCACGGCATACGTCGCCCTGCAGATCGAGCAGAACACCTGGCGCTCGGTGTCGGCCGCTCTCGCGGAGCTGGACTACATCGAGTCGATCTCGCTGCTCGGCTCCGAATTCGACGTGCTGGCGCTGGTGCACGCTCCCGACAACCAGGCGTTGCGCGCGCTGGTGCTGGAGCGGATCCAGGCGATCCCCGGCGTCATCGGCACGCGGACCTGGTTGTCGTTCGAGGAGATCCGCGGAGCAGGGGCCCCTGGGAGAGGTGAGGGGCGACGGACCGAGCTCGGTCTCGATACACGGCCTCGTACCTCGGCCGCACTCGACCAGCGCTAGCGCAGGAGGTCGCCGCGGCCGAACATCTCGGCGGTGGCGGCGGCGGACGGTGAGCCGGCATCGACGTCGGCGCCGGCCTCCAGCAGCAGCCAGACGATGGTGTCCTCACCCTTGAACACCGCTCCGGCCAGCGGTGACTGGCCGCGGTGATTGAGCCGGTTGACGTCGGCGCCGCGCTCGAGCAGCGCGGACACCACGGCGGGCTGACCGTGGTAGGCCGCCAGCATCAGCAGTGTGTTGCCGCTGGGGTCGGCCAGATCGACCGGCATGCCGTCGTCCAGCCGGGCGAGCAGGGCCTTGGTGTCGCCGCTGCGCACGAGGTCCGCGCAGGCGGCGGCATACGGTGCGGGTGCCTCCGGATTCGCGTCGCTCATAAGGCGACCCTAACTCACTGGAGGCGTGCGCATCAGCCGGCGAAAGCCGAGGCTGCCGGGGGCGTCAGGCGTGCTCGGCCTTCGCCTCGGCCTTCTTCTGGGTGGCGGCCTTCTCCCGGGCCTTGAGGACCGGCGGAGGAAGGTGGCCCGCGGACTTGGTGTAGTAGTCGGACGCCTTGCGCTGGGCGTAGGCGCGGAATCCGCCGGCGATCGCCGAGGAGAGGATGGCGAACACCGCGACCTGTGTCGCGGAGTAGTCGGGGTCGTGCTTGTCCACCGGTGGTTTGCCGCCGGTGGCGGTCTTCCAGGTGGTCGCGGTGACCTTCCGCGCGGCCACGCCCGCGGCGATGCCGGACACCTTGACGAGCACCTTGTATGCCATCCCAGCCATGACCTGTCACTCTCCGTTCCGTGTGCCGGCGCGGTCGTCCGGCGCCGCGCGATTGTCCACCACGAGCCTGCCACATCCGCTCCCTGCGGCGACACGACGTCGATCCCGGCGGGTGCGACACGCTCGCTGACCGACTGTCCGGTCGGGGTTGCGCGGAGTCGCCGTCGCGCCAGGGAATGTTTGTTTACTATGTGCCCAATGGTCGTTTCCGGGGAGAACAACGCCCCCTCGTCGTTCTCCGCCCGCGTGTCCTGGGACACGGTCCGTTGGGGGATCCTTGGCCTGTATGCCGCCGTGCTCGCCGTCTTCTGTGCGACCCGTGGGGTGCCGATGGACCGCGTCGGGCTCACCTTGTGGTTCGTCGCCGGACTGAGCGCCGTGTGCGTCGGACGGGGGTGGCGCACCTGGGGCCGGATGATGCTGGACTGGTTGCCGTTCCAGGGAATCCTGCTCGCCTACGACTACAGCTACGGGGCGGCCTCGCACTTCTCCGGCGGGCTGATCGCCGGTTTCCCGGAGGAGGGCGCGCACAACCGCATCGGTATGCCGTTGCACGTCACCTTCCCGATCCGTGTCGACGAGTGGCTGTTCGGCGGTCACCTGCCCAGCCAGTGGATCCAGCAGCACCTCGCGGGTGCGGTGCAGCACGCGCCGTGGTGGTCGGTCTTCGTCACCCTCTGCTACTGCAGCCATTTCATGGTCTCGCCGATCATCGCCGCAGTGCTGTGGGTCCGGTCGCGGGAGCGCTTCCGCGCCTGGGCGGCGCTGCTGGTGGCGCTCGCGGTGGCCGGCATCGCGACCTACTTCCTCTTCCCGATGAGCCCGCCGTGGCTGGCGTCCCAGCAGGGCTACCTGCCGGGGTCGGCGGTGCTGCGCATCTCCGGGCAGGGCTGGGCGTGGTTGGACTTCCACGGCGCCGTGGAGGTGCTCGGCGACGCGCAGGACCGCTCCAACCCGGTCGCCGCGATGCCGTCGCTGCACATGGCGACGGCGACCCTGGTCGTCGGCTTCTTCTGGTTCAGCGTCCGTCGCTGGGTGCGGCCGCTGCTGCTGCTCTATCCGGCGTTGATGGCGTTCACCCTGGTCTACTCCGGCGAGCACTACGTCACCGACGAGATCGCCGGGGTCCTCTACGCGTTGGTGCTGTTGGCGGCCTGGCGCGTGTTGCACCGCCGGCCGTTGCACCTGCCACGGGGGCTCGGCGGACCGGGAGTGTTAGCGAGTTGGAAAGTGCCGCACCGTCAGGCACTGCTCGACACGACCGACCGGCCCGTGGACGTCGTTCAGCACTGACGAAGTGAGGCCGAGCCCGTTCGGCCCGAAACTCACGCTGGTGTCGAGGCCGACGAAGGACGGGTCCGGTTCACGCAGGAAGTGCAGCGTCAGGTCGACGTTCGGGAACATCAGCTCGGTCGGCCGCACCCGCGTCGCGATCCCATTGGCCGTGTCCACCAGCATCGTGTATGCCGCGATCGGCGCCGCGTGCATACCTTCGATGAGGTTGCAGTTGCTGCGGATCCACACCTGGCGACGGCCTTCCCGGCCGCCGGGCACAGCGCGTAGCTGCAGCGAACGGATGTAGCCGCCCGGCCACTCGTCGCTGCCGTCGAGGACCTCCGCACCGGCCGAGGCATCCTCCGGGTGCGGCATTGCGGGCAGCTCGTTGCCGGCCACGTCGGACATGTCGGAGACGGCCAGCCGCCAGGCGCGGGCGCGGATGATGGTGCGGCCGCCGATGGTCAGCGTCGCCTCGAGCAGCTCGATGGTGCGGCCGGGACGGATCGTCTCGACGTGGATCGTGCTCTCCTGCAACGGAATCATGCCGAGGATGTCGAAGCAGATCCGACCGAGTTGCATGTCGTCGCGTCGCTCGTGCATGGCCAGCTCGTGAGCGATCAGACCGCTGATCGGCGCCATGTGCTGCTCGGTCTCCTGCCAGGCGCCCTGCACGTGGATCGTCGGCTGATAGACGCCCGGCCGGACGGGGACGTAGTAGGAGTTCGGGGCGGTGGCGGCGTCATACAGGTCGGTCACGGGACAGCAGCGTAAGCGAGGGGTTCAGTCGGCTGCGGACTGCACCGAGAGGCCCAGTGCGTCGACCAGTGCCGGCAGGCCGGACTCCCAGCCGGCCGACACGTTGCGCACCTTCCAGGAGTCGCCGCGCCGATAGATGCGGGCCAGCACGGCGGCGCGCTCCCGGACCAGCTGCGCCGGCAGCTGGAACTCCTCGCGCTGGTCGCCGCCCTCGGCATACAAGGTGGTGCGCAGGCCGGGCAGGTCGCCGAGGACGGCCGGTGCGTCGACCGCCATACCGAGGACGACGGCGTGTACGTCGGGCCCGAGCGCCGAGGCGTCCAGGTGGATGCGCCCCGAATCGGCCAGCCGGAGGGCGCCGTCGGACGAGGTGCGGTTGTTGAAGAACACCAGACTCTCGTCGCCCAGGGCACGGTCGTCGGCGCCGAGCTCGCAGGCGATGAGGTCGACACTGCCGGCACCGGTGGCGTCCACGCGCAGCGTCAACCGGGTGCCGGACAGCGGGGCGTTCTGCCCGCGGGAAAGGGTGAAGACCGCCTGGCGCGGCGCTGCCCCGGTGAGGGTGCGGGGGACGGGTGTGGTGGCCGACGCTTCCGGCAGATGCGCGACGCGGACCGGTGTCACCCGCCGGGTCGTCGCCGGAGCGGCCCCGACCGCGGCCTGCAACCGCTCGGCCAGCTCGACCGCGCCGTGCGGGCGGTGGTCCGGGTCCTTCGCCAGCGTCGCGTGTATGACGTCACGCAGCGGCTCCGACACGGAGTCGGGCAAGGACGGGACGGGCTGCTGCACGTGCGCCAGGGCGAACCCGACCGCGGTGTCGGCGTGGAACGGCAGGTGCCCGGTGAGCAACTGGAACCCCACCACTGCGAGCGAGTAGAGATCGGACTGGGCCGTCGCCTCCCGCCCCAACGCAGCCTCCGGCGCGAGGTACTGCGGGGTGCCCATCACCTCGCCGGCGCGTGTCATGGAGGAGGCGTCGAGCGCTCGCGCGATGCCGAAGTCGGTCAGTTTGGCGACGAGTTCGTCGTCGACGACGATGTTCGCCGGCTTCACGTCGCGGTGCACGATGCCCTTGGTGTGTGCAGCGTGCAGCGCGTTGGCCGCCTGCACCAGCAGGTGCACCGCATCGACCTCGGGCAATGGTGCGCGCTCGGCGATCAGTGCCGACAACGGTTCTCCGTCGACCAGCTCCATGACCAGGAACGCGGTGCCGCCGTCCTCGCCGTAGTCGTGGACCTGGGCGATGTTGCCGTGGCTGAGCTGCGCGGCGTTGCGCGCCTCGGTGCGGAAGCGCGCGACGAATTCCGGGTCGTCGGTCAGGTTGGTGCGCAGCAGCTTGATGGCCACCCGCCGCGCCAGCACGGAGTCGGTGCCGCGCCATACCTCCCCCATGCCGCCGCCGGCGATGCGCGAGGACAGCACGTAGCGGCCGCCGACCTCGGTGCCATCGGTGCGGTGCATCCCTCGAGCCCTCCGTTAACCCTGCCCAACCCCACCATGCCTGTGGTGTGCAGCGTAACGACGTCCGGCAGGTGTGCACGCGTTCCCTCGGGCAGCCGGACCGGCATACATTGAGGGGCGAAACTTCGATGCTCTTGCGAGGAGAACAGTGAGCAGCCTGCGCGGCATGTTCGCCGACACCAGGCCGTTGCAGGTGCCCGCCTTCCGGCGGCTCTGGAGCGCCAACATCATCACCGTCATCGGGGCCCAGCTGACCGTCGTCGCGGTGCCGGCCCAGATCTACGCCGAGACGCACAGTTCGGCATACGTCGGGCTGACCGGTGTCTTCGGACTGGTGCCGCTCGTCATCTTCGGGCTGTACGGCGGGGCGCTCGCCGACGTGATGGACCGGCGGCGGCTGTTGATGATCTCGACCGTCGGCCTGATCGGCTGCAGCGCGCTCTTCTGGGCGCAGGCGGCCAGCAAGGTCGACAACGTGTGGGTGATCCTCACGCTCTTCGCGGTGCAGCAGGCGTTCTTCGCCGTCAACCAGCCGACCCGGTCGGCGATCCTGCCGCGGCTGATCCCGCTGGACCAGCTGCCGGCGGGCAACTCGCTGAATATGACGGTGATGCAGTTCGGCGCGATCGCGGGACCGTTGGTCGGTGGTGCGCTGATCCCGGTGCTGGGGTTCCAGTACCTCTACCTGACCGACACCATCTGTCTGTTCGTGACGCTGTGGGCGGTCATCACCCTCCCGGCGATGCCACCGACGCACGACGGGACGTCGAAGGCCGGGTTGCGTTCCGTCATCGACGGATTCGTCTATCTGCGCGGGCACAAGGTGCTGCTGATGTCGTTCCTGGTCGACATCATCGCGATGGTCTTCGGTATGCCGCGTGCCCTCTTCCCGCAGGTCGCGCACGAGAGCTTCGGCGGTCCCACCGACGGAGGGCTGGCCTTCGCGCTGCTGTTCGCGGCCATCCCGGCGGGTGCGGTGGTCGGCGGCATCTTCTCGGGGTGGGTGTCGCGCGTGGAGCGGCAGGGTGTTGCCGTGGTCGGCGCCATCGTGGTGTGGGGCGCCGCCATGGTGGTCTTCGGCATCGGGGTCGGGCTCGCCGACGGCCGGGCCGACGTCTTCCTGGTGCTCGCGCTCGCCGGCCTGGTGGTCGGCGGCGCAGCCGACATGGCGTCGGCGGCGTTCCGGTCCACCATGTTGCAGGAGTCGGCCGCCGACGATGTGCGCGGCCGGTTGCAGGGCGTGTTCACGGTGGTCGTCGCCGGCGGTCCACGGGTGGCCGACGTCGTGCACGGCGGTGCGGCTGCGGTCGTGGGCACATCGGTCGCCGCCACGGGCGGCGGCGTGCTGGTGGTCGTGTTGGTGCTGGTGGCGGCGGCCGCCATACCGGTGTTCGTCCGCTATCGCGTGGTGCGCGACGCGGGGATGAGCACCGCCACGAGCGCATCCGCGCCCTGACCTACCCTGACACACCCCGTCCCCCATCACCGAGCGGACACCAAACCACCCACAGGAGCCCCAAAAACCCCCCCAAACCCGGGGGGTTTGTGGGAAAGGCGGGGGGGGAGGG
>NZ_JBQCGS010000099.1:0-3748 GCF_051955415.1 Flexivirga sp. | reverse complement strand
GGCGTTCAGCGCATGAGCGCGCTCCGGCTCCAGCGCTTCGTTCGCTCGAGCATCTGGCTGCTGCCGGTCGGCTGCTTGGCCGCCGGCCTGCTCCTTGCCGTCGCAAGCCTCGCCGTCGACCGGGCGACTGAATACCGGCTCCTGCCGCAGAGCCTGACCGGGACGCCGTCCGACGCCCAGACGATTCTCTCCTCCTTCGCCTCGGCGATGGTGTCGCTGACCACCCTGGTCTTGACCGTCACGCTGGTCGCGGTCCAGCTCGCGATGGGCCAGTTCTCGCCCCGCATCGTGGGAGCGCTGCTCAACGACCGGTGGAGCCAGATGGCGATCGGGTTGTTCGGCGCCAGCTTCCTGGTCTCGGTGCTCACCCTCCGCGAGGTCCGCGGCTCCGACTCCGGCACGGTGCCCGGCGTCTCGATGCTGCTCTCCTACGTCCTGATGCTCGCTAGCATCGTCGTGCTCGTCCTGTTCGTGCACCACGCCGGCCAGGGGCTGCGGGTCGCTGGGCTCATCGACCTCGTCGGCGACCGCAGCCGCGAATTCATCGTCCGCGAGCACGGCGAGCTGCCCGTCGCCGACGACGACCCGGAGGCGATCGTCGCCGCGGGACCCGGCAACGTGATCCGCGTCGACCGTCCCGCCCTGGTCGCCACGGCCCAGCGGGCGGATTGCGTGCTGGAGCTGGTCCCCCTTCTCGGCGACTACGTCGTCGGCGGCGCGCCGCTGTTCCGGCTGCATCCGGGCACCAGCTCGAGCGCGAACGGGAGTCCGGCCGGTCGCCTCCGGGCCACCGACGTCACCCGCCACGTGCTCCTCGGCGAGGAACGCGTGCATACCGAGGACCTGGCCTACGGCTTCCGCAAGCTCGTCGACATCGCCGTGCGGTCGATCGCGCAACCGTTCGAGGACCCGACAACCGCGGTCCAGGCGCTGCACCGGCTCCATGACCTGCTGCGCCAGATCGCCCCTCGCCCGTTGCCCCGCGGTGAGCACCGAGACAAGGACGGTGCAGTGCGCTTGATCGAGCGGACCGTCAGCTGGGAAGGCTACGTCCGGCTCGCCTTCGACGAGATCCGACTGGCCGGGGCGTCGGAGCCGCAGGTGAGCCGGAAGATGTGCGCGGCCATCGCCGACCTCAAGAGCGTGGCACCACCCGACCGCCAGGAACCGCTGGACCGCCAGCTCCGGCTGCTGGACGCCGCTGTCCGACGCGCCCACCAAGATGAGGATGACGTCCTCGCAGCACTCACGCCGGACACCGAAGGCATCGGCTCGGGCGCCGACGTCACCGCCGCGCCACGACCTTGGTCCGCTGTCGGCCAGATTCCGAACAGCCAAGAGTTCGGTCGGCCTCCCAGGAATGGCTGATGTCCACGGCATCGACTTGATACGCGTGGTCGGATGACGCCGTCCTCGTCCAGTGTCGCAACGGCTGGAGACTTAAAACCGAATCAGGACCATCACACCTGGGGTGCATCACGGGCGGAAACAATTCTCCGCGGACCAGCCGCGGCCGCCCGACGGTACGAGCTGCAGAGGGGCAGCGCGACGGTCGGGGCGCGCTCGGCGGCCTGCCGGGGCCGGGCCTGGGAGCCGTCCCGCGCCGCCAGTGGGGACGCAGCGCCGTCGAGATCGTCGAACGGGTTGGCCAACGGCCCGGCGCCGCGGGCGCGACAGCTGCCCGGGTGGACCTGCTGCGGCAGCTCGCCTTCCAGGTCGAACAGGGCGGGATCTAGGACGGCATCTGACGACCGGCCAGCCCGGCACAAGCGGAGCCAGTGAGTCGGCGACATTTGCGCCCCCTAGATGTTTCGCCAGTCCGGAGGTCTACCGCCATCGGTGCGGGGTAACGGAGGGGCCGCGAGTAGCGGCGTCCGGGCCGCCATTGTTCGCTCGCGCGAGTCCCCCGGAGGCGCCATGAACCTGACGGTGGACAGGGCAACCCACCGCCAGGCGCAGGGCCTGCACCCGCTGCGCTGGCGTCACGATGCCGACGCCGAGCATGACGACGAACAGCAGGGACCACAGCAGGCTGCGAAGCACCACCACGATCACAAGAGACACCACGGTCAGCTGCACCACGGCGCGCCCCACCGCCAGCGCGGCCACCCGCGACGTGCCGAGCCGACCCACCGCGGAGACCACGACCGCCAGGACGACGAGGAGCAACAGGGCCACCAAGAGGACCACGTTGGCGTGACGGACAAGTCCCGACCCTCCCGCCACCGGTATGCCGGCCTGCTGGCCGATGATCGTCTCGTAGACGAGGTCCCTGTCAAACGCTTGCCACGGAGGGCGCCTACCGCATCTGGGAGCTCACCCAGAACCGCGGAGGGTGCATACATGCCAGCAGCGGCCGTGATCCCCAGTCAGCGCAGCTGCCGTGCGCTCAGGATGAGAGAACAGTCCGATCGCCTCGCGGCGCGCGGCCGGCCGACGGCTCTTCTGCTCGCACGCGTCGACGGGCCGGGGTGTCAAAGGAGGGTCGCCCCGGCGGCCTCACGTTTTAGAAGCCGCCAAGGCTCGACGCCACGAAGTTCCGGACCTCCGCTGCGCCGTGCCGATGGCATACCCAATCTGCCCGGTTCCTACCTGCCGGCCGGTGAGCACATGAGCTACGCGCGGGTCGCGCTCGGCCACGTCGGTGAGCCGACGGACCCCCGAAGTTCACGCCCTACGGGCCGGCCGTTTCTTGGCACCCTGTTCGGGCAGTTCTCCGGTCCCTGCGACGTGTTCGGCGATGTCGCGCAGTTTGCGGTTGGTGTCGTTGCTGACCCGGCGCAGCAGGTCGAATGCCTCCTGGCTGGTGACCTTCTCGCTCGCCATCAGCACGCCGATCGCGACGCCGATGTGCCGGTTGCTGATGATGGCGGCCTCGAGCTGGCTGGACTTGTCCTGCGCGTCGAAAAGCTGGCGGTTGCGGTCCCGAGCAAGCTCATAGTGGGCTCGGAGCCGAGACAGCAGCTCGATCGGCTGGAACGGCTTGCTGACGTAGTCGTCGGCGCCGGCGGAAAGGCCCTCCGCCACCTCACCTGGGCCGGAACGCGCGGTCAGCAGCACCACCGGCACTGACGCCCATTCGCCCCGGGAACGGACCATGCGGGTCAAGTCGAGACCGCTGGGGCCTGGCAGCATCACATCGCACAGGATGATGTCCGGTTCCCCGGTCATCTCGAATGCGCTGCTGACGTCGGGGGCCGCTGACACTGCCCAGCCGTCTGAGCTCAGCAGCCGAGTCAGATAGTCGCGAAGGTCGGCGTTGTCCTCCACCAACAACACCCGCGGGGCCTGTGCTTCGAGAGACGCAGCAACGGGACGGTTGCCCATTTCCACGGGCATGAGCTCTTGGAGCAAGGCACCGATGACCTGCGGCGCGTCGATCGCAGCATCAACCGGAACGTCGTTGCCTACCTCCACTGACCGTGTCGACGCCGGCAGCACGACGGTGACGGTCGTGCCGGATCCGAGGTTGCTTTCCAGTTGAAGGCGCCCCCCTTGGGCCTCAACCAAATCCTTGACCAGCGCTAACCCGATTCCGGTCCCGGTGATGCCTCGCGCCGGACGACAAGACGCCTGATGGAATCTCTCCAAAACGCCGGTGGCTTCCTCGGGTGAGATGCCGCTGCCCGTGTCGGACACCGAGAGCGTCACCCCTTGACCGTCCCGATGCAGCGCGACAGTGATGGTGCCTGTTGGGGTGAACTTGTATGCGTTGGACAGCAGGTTTCCCACGATTTTGAACCAGGCT
>NZ_JBQCGS010000098.1:0-24706 GCF_051955415.1 Flexivirga sp. | reverse complement strand
GGATCAGCTCGTCGCGGTAGCGCTTGAAGTCCTGGGCGAAGATCGTGCCGAAGTTGCGCTCCGCCGAGCCGTAGGGCGGGCCGTAATTGTTGGCCAGGTCGAAGTGGGTGACACCGCGGTCGAAGGCCCGCCGCAGGATCGCGCGTTGCCGGTCCAGCGGCACGTCGTCGCCGAAGTTGTGCCACAGCCCCAGCGACAGGGCGGGCAGGTCCAATCCGCTTGTCCCACAACGCCGATAGGTCATCGAGTTGTAGCGGCTGCGGTCTGCTTGGTATTCGTCTGCATGCATCGTCACGTCATACAGTCTGGCAGCACCCCGCCACGGGCCACGCTGGATTCGTGCGATGGCCCGGCCCATGGGTAGCATTGGGCCGCTCGCCGGGCGCACGCCCGGCAAGCATGCCGGTGTAGCTCAGTTGGTAGAGCGCTTCACTTGTAATGAAGATGTCGCGGGTTCGACTCCTGTCACCGGCTCCGTTTCGCCACTCGCGTGATTCCAACGATCTTCGCGAAATCACCTGCAATCGCGCGACTCAACGCCCTGTCCGTGATGGACACAACTGCCCACGCGCTGCCATAGTTAGTGCACGTAGGGTGACACAGTTAGGGCACGTGCCCTCGAGGAGGTGCGACGATGCCAGGTAAGCGCCGAGCGCGACGTGGATTCGGCAAAATCCGCAAGCTGCCGTCAGGGCGGTACCAGGCGTCCTACATCGGACCAGATCTGCTGCGGCACACCGCAATTCGCACGTTCGAGGCCCGTGAAGATGCCGAGGGATGGCTCAATAAAGAGCGCAGACTCACTGACGATCCCGACGCCTGGACATCACCGCGTGTCCGTGAGGCACGGCGACAGTCCGGCATGACCTTGCGTGCCTTCGCACCCGACGCGACTCAGCGGCGGAAGGTACGCGGCCGATCCCTCACACCACGGACGCTCGCGCACTACGATCGGCTGCTCGAAAAGGTGCTCTATCCGACGTTCGGCGACACGATCATGTCGCGCATCACGCCCGAACAGATCTCCGCCTGGTACGACGCCCTCCCGGCCGAGCACCCAACCCAGCGCGCGCACGCATACAGCCTGCTGTCATCGCTGCTACAGCAGGACATCGACGAGGAAGCGGACCGCACCAACAAACCCGTGGTGCGCGTGAACCCCTGCCGGATCAAGGGCGCCGGAGTCGCCGAGCGTGTCCGCGAGATCAAACCCGCCACGGTCGAGCAACTGGCGACCATCACCGAGAACATGCCCGACGAGTTGCAAGCCATGGTCATGCTGTCCGCGTGGTGCGGTCTGCGCTTCGGTGAGGTCGCAGCGCTACGTCGCCGCGACGTCGATACCAAGGCAGACACCGTGAGAGTTGAGCGGGCCGTTGTCCACCTGGACGGTCAGAACATTATCGGTGAGCCGAAGTCGGCCGCCGGCGTGCGGACGATCGCGCTACCCCCGCACATCGTCCCCATGCTGCAGGACCACCTACGCAAGCACACCGGCAAAGGCCGTGACGCACTGCTGTTCCCGTGCGTCCCCGGCAGCGACGAACCCTGGACCAACGGCGGCCCATTCGCGAGAGTATTCGCGGTCGCACGGGAGGCCGCCGACCGGGACGACTTACGGTTCCACGACCTGCGACACACCGGTGCCGTCCTGGCAGCGCAATCGGGCGCCACCCTCAAAGAATTGATGCAGAGACTCGGGCACTCAACACCAACGATGGCACTGCGCTACCAACACGTCGCCGAAGGCCGCGACGCCGCTATCGCGCGAGCGATGAGCGAACGAGCAACAAAGACCACGACGGGGAGCTGACCTTCATCACCGCCCGGGCCCCCCTGGACCGCCCAGGCTTGATGCCGCATCTTTGTGAATTGAAAGGATGCGTCGCCCTCGATCGCATCGCAGGCAGTGAAGGATCTATAGACCGTCGCCCTTCCTGGGCGATTCCCAGCTGAGAGCCGCAGCTCTGCGGCGTGAGGAAAGCGGCGGATGTCGCCCGTGCGTGTCAGCGGCTTGCGGTCGGTGGCCGCCCAGGTGCTGGGATGCGCACTGGGTCCCTTTCTTCCGATCTGCACTGCGGGCGTCCTGGTGCTGGGCCGGACTCCCGCCGAGCCACGTCTGCCAGAGCTCCCGCCACTGACATGGTGGCCTCGCTGACGTCGATGAGCTGCTCGGCATTGGCGACCAAAGTCTCCCGGATGAGGTCGGGGAGTTTGATGGCCCGGTTGGCGTAGACATCGCCGGGCGAAATTAGTGCGGTGTCGTCGTCTATGCCCGCTTCTCGGCTCCATGCCGCGATGGTGCGGGCGGATCCGGTCAGGTCCGGTTCCTGTTCGGCAATATCTCGGTGCACAACGGCCAGTTCAGCAGCGGCGATCATCGCCTGTTGGACGGTGACCGTTGCCTGCGCTAGGTCAATGCGGCCGGCCAGCACCTCAGGTGCGGTCCAGTGCGTTCGGTCGAACGCGATCTCGTGCACGGCTGCGCGGACCTCGCTGGCGGCGTGCACGAGTGCCGGGTCTGCGCGTTCGCCCCGACTTCTCAGCCTGCCCCAGCGGTTCGCCGCCCTGGCCCATACCTGCTGGTTGGCGTCCAGCGCGGGTGCAAGCCGGTGCTTGTAGTCCTCGACGCTGACCCGGCCTGTGGTGGAGGCCGCGACGAGAATCGCTGTGCTTGCCGTCGCGATCATGGCCTGGGTGCAGGCGGCCAGGTGAAGGTTCGGTGCGCCCGGGGCGAAAGCCAGGGTTCGGTGCGCCTGGATGTCCCAGCTGACCAGGGCCTGGTGCAGCCGGCCGCTGCCCGACGGTGGCGTGTAGTGCTGTCCGGCCATGGCCTGACTGAATCTGTTGCCCACGAAGCCGCCGGCAAGCTGCTCGAAGGCTGCTATCCGGATGGCTGCCTCCTGCCCTCGAGGGATGTCTCGGGTCTCTCGATCGGATGCGTGCCGACCCACGGTTTTCCGGACGTCGTCGACGTGCTGGTGCACCGCGACCCCGACGGCGTGCGCGCCGACGTACAGGGTGTGCATCACCCGCATCCGGGCAGCGTCAAGGTCGTCGTACGCGGCCGGCGTTCGTGGCCTGACGCGACGCCCTGGGCCGTCGGCTAATTCGGCCGCCCGCTGAAGGATTTGGGCAATGCCCAGCAGTCGCTCATCGGGCGGTCCGTCGCCTGGCCAGTCTCGGACCAACTGTGCCCTGTGCTGGGCATGGCTCATCGTCTCCAGGCGTTGCATCGTGGCCCCGTCGAACGGGCTGACATCCGGTGTCGACGGCAACGAGGACCACAGATCACCTGCCGCCTGGACGACTTCGCCCCAAGTCCGCAGCATCGCTGCGGCATCAGCGCCATCGACGTCAAGCAGCAACTGCCGGGCCTGGTAATCGGCATCCAGCAGAAGCTCACCGATCGATCGTTGATCCACCGTGCCCGACGTGCTCACGAGCCGGCCTCGCGCAGTAGATCCGTGACGTTGACGACGACCTTCGAAAAACCGGCCGTCTCGTCGACGACGGGCACAGTGCGGGCGAGCCGTTCGGCAATCCGCAGCAGCTCCAGCGGGTCGTTTTGGGTGGGCTGCGGCCAGTACGGGTCCAGGTCCGGAGGCACCATCAACGCGACCACGGCCGCCGCCACGTGCAAGCCCAAGCCGAGGACGTGCAGTTCCGAGCGAGGGCCTTCGGTGGCCGCATGGTGGGCGGCCCGGTCGGCTGCATGATGCAGCAGCCTCGCGATCGCAGCGATCGTCTCCTGGGTGTCGTGCGGCGACAAAGTCGAGGTCGTCACAGGCGTCTCCTTTTCGTTCGTTCGGTCTCCAGCAATCCAGCCAGGTCATCGCCCTCTCCCGCTCCACTCAGCGATCGCCTGTGGATAACTTCCGCGCCGTGTCCGGGGTGCACGCGAGACTTGGTCTTGCAAGCCCTAAGGAGCGCAGCTTGCTCTGGCGGCAACCGGTCACCAGATCAAGGCACTTGCACTGGTGCTTTGAAGGAAGGGAGTGGTGGCGATGAGGAGTCGGCGAAAGGTGTACCGGGCCGTATCCGACGGGGTCGGCATGGTGGTGAGCACGCTCATCACCTGCGTCGTGGGGGCCCTCGTGCACCCCGTGGCGGGTGCGGCGTTGTTCGTCGTGGGTCTGGTGACGTTCGGTGTTCTGCTCTCCGGGCATGGCGAGAGCCTGTTCGTCCGGGTGCTGGCACGCGCGCGCAAACCGCGCGACTACGCGCTGGCCGCACTGCGTCCGGCGATCGCCGTGCTCGAGGAGCTCGACCTGGTTTCGCCGCCGGTGCAGTTGCTGGTGCGTGATGGGCAGACCGGCGTCCGCGTCTGTGCCGTCGGCCGGCGGACCGTGGTGATCTCGCAGGGTCTGGTCGAGGCGATTGCCAACGGCCGGATCCGACCCGACGAAGCGGCGGCCCTTCTGGCGCATGCGATCGGCCGGATCCGGCTGGGCCAGAGCCGCTATGACGTGGCACTGGAATTCTGGATGCTGCCGTACGGGCTGCTTCAGTCTGTCGCCCGCGGCGTCGGCCGAGTGATCGGCTGGTTTCCGATGGCCGCATTCGCATGGCGTGTGCGATTCATCACCGGCGCCGTCGCTCTGGTGCAGGGGTTCACCGATGGCCAGGCCGCGTTCGGTCTGATCGGCGCCGGTGTGGTGGCCTTGTCGTACGCCGTCCCGTGGGCGGAGCAGCGAGCAGGACTGTCGGGCGAGGACGAGGCCGACCGGTTCGTCGCCGCCGCTGGCCTCGGAGATGCGCTGTGCCGGTTCCTTGAGCGAGGACGGCGATCGCCGCGGGTTCTCCAACGGGTGCACGGGCTGCGCTCGGTGCCGACACCTGTGGCGCCCGACCGGGCTGTTCTTGCGCCGTGACAACCGAGGACGAACCGCTGATCGTGGCCGAACGTGATGTGCGCGCGGCGATCGAGGTCGTCACGGTCTTGTCGAACCTGGTGGCGACCATCGGCGAGCACGAAGCCGTGGCTGCGGCGCACTTGCTGCGCGCTGGCCACTCGCAGCCTCCTCGCGCGGTCACCCAGATCCAGGAGCGGCTGAGCGGACTTCGCGAGACTCTCAGCCGAGCGCTGCCTCACGAACGAGGTTGGCGCCCGCCTGACGCACGAGGGTCCGGTCACCGTTTGGTGAGCGGACCCTCGCTCACTGCCCTCAGCTGTGACCTGCACCGTCGCAGACGCGTCGGTACAACGTCGCCCAAGTCTTGGGGCCGATTACGCCATCAGGGGCCGCCCCAGTCATCGTTTGGTGATGCGTGCGGTCGTCTTTCTCTTCCCACCATGCCGCCCGTCTCAGTGCCGCGGACCGTAGCTCGACGACGGGTCGTCGCACGCCCATGGGTCGGCCTGCTCGTGCTCGGCGCCGCTGCGCCCGCTGGCACTGGCCCCCTCCTCGGTTCGGTGACGATCTTGGGCGTCCTCGCCTGCGCCGATGACGGCCGAGCGACGTTCTGATTCGATCTCCAGCCCTTGGTCCCGCGCCTCTTCCTCGGCGGCGTCGTTGCTCATGGCGTTCCTCTCGTTGGGTCCTATCCCGAAGGCGCAACTACGGGCCCTGGCGGTCACCATTTCGACCGGGTTCGGTCTCATCGGGCCACGTTGCGGCCGACGCCGGTGGCCATTGCCGGGGGCTCGGGTCGTGGCGAATGACTCGACGTCGACGGTGTCTGGCTGCCGTCTGCCGATGACCAACCTGCAGAAGCCGTGTGGTTTCGAGCATGATTCAGGTGGTGGAGGTCTTGGCCGATCTGTTCCGGGCCGCGCCGATGTGTTCGACAGATGACGGATCGCGGCGCGGCAGATCGACGGCTGCCTCCAGCGGGAGGCGGCCGCGCCATCAGCGTCGGCTGCTGGTGTCCGCCGGAGTGCTGCCGCAACGCGAGGAATACCTCTCGCGACTGGAGACGGCATTCTCCCGGATGATCGAGCAGACCCCGGGCGAGGATCGAGGGTCATCGCCCGGTATATCCAATGGCACGTGCTGCCGAGTGTCCGGCGACGGCTCGAGACCGGCCGTGACCAGAACGAACATGCACCCTGGCACGCGGCATGCTGTACGGGCCGCGACGCCTGGTCGACGAACTCCACTCGCGCGGCGCGAAGAGATCGGGTCCCTGCGTCAGCCGGTGCTCGATCAGTGGCTGACACGTCGCCGGTCGGACGCGATCTCGGTGTCGGTCTTCCTGCGATGGGCCGGACGACATCGGTTCGCGCCATTGGTGAATTTGCCCGTGCAGCGGATAAACGACCCGATGGACTTCAATGACCCCGCCCAGCAGGGGGATTGCTGCGCCGCCGTCTGCACGACGACACCCTCAGCCCCGGATCCGACTAGCCGGCACCCTGGTGTAGATGTACGGACAGCACGCAAGCACAATCGTGCAACTACGCGCCTCGCACGTCACGGCGGGACCGTCCATCACCCCTGCGGCTCGCACCTGATGCCGTCGAGGTCGGTGAACCGATCGCGACCGTCCTGCGCCACACCTTTGCGGGAACGATCTCCACGCTGGCAGAGCGCGGAATAGCCAACAGCTTCGACAACATCCAGGACAGGTGGCTGTTTCCGGGGCGCGGACCTGGGAAACGGCTGGGAGTCGAGGTCCTCCTCAGCGAACTGCGCCGGGTGAGGGATCCGTTGCGACACGCCTGCAACACCACCTTGCTGACTTTGGCCCGTGGGCTTGCACCCGCGGTCCTGGCCGACCTGCTCGGCACCAGCACCGCAGACCGCTGGCGACAGTGGGCCGCTGGCACCTGGGCTGCCTACGAAGCGCCGTCACATCGATGACAGGCACTGCCGAACGTGATGAGGCCCGCAGAAGCACGACGAACTGCTACAGCCTCCATGGCCGGGTACGTCGCCGCGAAAGGAAGCGCCGTGCAAGGCCGGGCTCGGCCTGCCCTGGTCTGGAGCTCGTGGCAGCCCAGCGCCGTCAGCTGTGGTGCCTGATCCCGTTTGGCGTCCTCAGCCGGCGCCGCGGGTTGACAGCAGCCCATGCAAGGACCCGCGGCGTGCTCTGCCGACGACCCGTTGCAGGAGACGAGAAAGCAGTGGGCTGGTGATCAGCATGACCACCACAGCGACGACCATGGCGGCGATGACGTCGTGCGGGTAGTGCGCGCCGACATATACCCGGCTGATGGCTTCGAGGATCGCCAGTAGTGCGGCGATGACGCCGAGTCGTCGGTTCACGAAGAAGAGGGCGACCGCGACAGCGGCTGCGAACGTGGTGTGTCCGCTCGGCATGGCGTAATCCGTTGGTGCAGGGCATGTTTCGACGATGAACGCGTGTGGTACGGAGCGGCAGGGGCGCAGCTCGCCGATCTGGTTCTTGATCACTTCGGTCACCAGGAATGCCACTGCGACGCCGATTGGTGCGACCAGGGCCGCCGTCATCTGCCGGTCCCCGTGCGGGCGGGAGATCCACCAGCCCACCAGCAGCAGGATGACGAAGAGGCCGATGCTGTAGGTGGTCCAGGCTTCCGCGGCCGCGTTGAGCCAATGAGTGTGCCGCGCGAACTGGGTGACGTCCCGGAAGAGCGAACCGTCGATGCGCGACCCGTCGTACGTCGAGATCGTCAGCGCCTCCGAAAACATGGGGGTGGGTGTGGCCTTTCGTTCGGTGTGCCCGACTGGGCGCGTCGAACCGCCACCCAATCATTTCCTGGCTGAGAGGGTCCTGAGAGCTCGTGGTGAACGGCTGCAGTGTGCATGACGACGTTGCCACCGTTCCCGGGTCGGGAGCGTTACCTTCGAACCGGCGGCGTGCGATCGTGCGCCGCATGGAGTGCGGAGGTGCCCACCGTGCCGGACCCGCCGATCGGCCGGTCCCTATTCGCCCGCATCCGGTGCTGGCCCGGCGCGCCGCGTTGCGGTTCGTGCTGCTGATCGGGGTCGTCAGCGCCTTCTCCGACATGACGCACGAGGGCGCCCGCAGCATCACCGGCCCCTTCCTCGGATCGCTGGGGGCCAGCGGCTTGGTCGTTTCGGTCGTCGCCGGGGGCGGCGAGTTGCTCGGCTACGGGTTGCGTTGGTTCGCTGGGCGGGCGGCCGATCGCACGGGCAGGTATTGGGCGATCGCGTTCTTTGGGTACACCCTGCAGATGGCCGTGGTGCCGTTGCTCGCGATATCCGGCAACTGGCCGGTCTCCGCGGTCCTGATCGTCACCGAACGGGTCGGGCGGGCGATCCGCATCCCGACCCGGGACGCGATGACCGCACACGCGGCACACCGACTCGGCGGCGGCTGGGCGTTCGGCGTGCGCGAGGCGCTCGATGCCGGTGGCGCGATGGTCGGCCCGCTGGTGGTCAGCCTTGTCTTGTGGTTGCACGGAAGTGACCGGTCTGCCTTCGCCTGGCTCGGTATCCCCGCCGCACTGACCCTGCTCTCGTTGGTTTTCACCTGGCGGCAGTTCCCCAAGCCCGCGGACCTGGAATCTGAGGCACCCGCCCCGCCGATTGACAGCGCACCGCGCCTGCCGGCGTTCTGGCTCTACCTGGCCGCCATGGGCTTGATCGCGGTCGGCTACGCCGACTGGCCGCTGATCGCGTTGCATTTCAGCGAAGAGCGCATGGTCGGTTCCACGGTCGCGCCGGTTCTGTATGCCGTGGCAATGGCCGCCGAAGCAGTGGCAGCACTGGTCCTGGGCAAGGTGTTCGACCGGGTCGGTCTGCGGTCCGTGCTCGTCGTGACGGTCCTGACCGCCGCATACGCACCGCTGGTCTTCCTCGGCGCCCTGCCGCTGGCCGTGGTCGGGATCCTTGCCTGGGGTCTGGGTATGGCCGCGCAGGAATCGATCATCAAGGCAGTGCTAACCACCATCGTGCCCGCCAACCGGCGCGCCTCGGCCTTCGGGCTGTTCGACACCGGCTTCGGCGTCGCGTGGTTCGCCGGCAGCATCCTGCTCGGTGTGCTCTACGACACGTCCTTGGTGGCGCTGGCCGTGGTCTCCGCCCTCGTCCAGCTCGCCGCCCTCCCCTTGCTGGTGCTGACTCGCCGACGGTTGGCCACCGCAGCAGGCAACGGTTAGAAGTCCCCGGTCGACAACACTCGCCCGGGAGTAAATCTCGTCCGCGAGAGAACGGATCACTGGGGTCGTCGACCTGCAACCCACCCGGATGCCAGCACGCACGTGCATCCTTGTGGGGTGGGGGTTCGCCACTCCTACCGCTGGTTCGCGCTGGTTGTCGAGGCAATCGACATCGAGCAATCAGCCGATCCAGTAGTCCTTCAGCGCTGGGTTTCCGGCTCGATGCTGAGACCAGTCCGCGCCGACCTGAGTCGGACCTACGGGCAGCGGTGATCTAGAACGAGGGTGCGTCTCCGCGCCGCCGGGCGATGGTTGGGTCGGCAGTCACGATATTCTGCCGTTCCGCGGCGGCTCCCTCCTCGTGCGACACCGCGCGAGCTTCGGCGACCTCGAGACTGCTCCTGGGTTCGACACCCGCCGCTGCCAGGAGATGCTGCTCGTCGATGGGTTCGACGCCCACATCGGCACGTAGCTCATTGATCGCGGTTCGGACTTCGCCCAGTGCGTGGTCGTCGACTTCCAGCTGGTTGAACAGGTGCTGGCCGGAAGGGATCATGTCGTCCTCATAGTCGTAGACGTCCTCCCACTGCGGCCGGTACCCGAGCTGATCGCGGACTCCTTCGACGACCCGCGGATCTCGGACTGCTTCAGCCATGTCGCCGTCGTGCGCCACCAGCGCCCGTGCGATGCGAGGCTCCGGTACGTCGGGCTCGTTCATCCAGTGAGCCGATTCGTATGCCCGGTCGCTGGTCTTGTTGGCCTGGTCCACAATCCGTTCGGCGATCGCCAGCCGGGTCTGGTTGGCCTCCTGGCTGTGTCCTTCGATGCCCAGCTGGAGCGCATCACGGGGCGGCATGTGCAGTACGTCGGGGTAGTTCACTGCCGGTTGCGCGATCTCGGTCATCGAGCCCACCTCCAGGGGATTGTCACGCGGTTCTTTGCGCCCCTAAGGAGAGCCGGGCTCCCCGGCGGTCAATCGAGCGTGGGCGTTCAGTTGTTCGGGCGGTCTTCGGTCGGGAAGATCAGGTCCACCGCGTAGCCGGCGGCCGTGGTCCGCTCGCTCGCCGGTTCGGGGTGGAGCGTGCTCTCGGCGGCGCTCTCGACGAGCGTCCGCAGGAGGGCTTCGGCGGTGGACTGGTTCTGGTTCTGCATGGTGTGCTCCTTGCTCAACGGCTCGGGTTGTTCCTGACAGCGTGACGGTCGCCGACGCCGGTCGGGCTGTCCCGGCGCGGGTCGGTCGTGGTCGGTGTGACGCGTTCGTCGACCGTCGATTCGAGATCGTCGACGTGACGTTTGAAGTAGCTCCCGCCCAGGTAGTCAACCTGGGCGATCTCCAGCGGCTTACCCGCCGTTCCATGCGGAAGGTTCGCCTGCCATTCTGCGGCCCGCTCCCGGCTCGTGTAGACCCTGCCGTACTCGTGGTGCGGACCTGGGTCGACGGTCACGCCCCAATGGCTGCCGAGGACGGTCACCCAGGGGCTATCGGCCTCGTGACCGTTGGTAGAGACCAGCGCCCAATAGGTCTCACCGGGTTTCGCCCGCCGGCTCATCGCGAGGGCCCCTTGCGGTCAGGGCCCTCACGCGAGGGCGGTTCGCGGCGCGGGTCGTGCCGATCAGCCGGTCCTCCTGGCCTTTCCTGACCACCGAGAGGTTCCATCACTGGTGGCGTCCAGCTTGCCGGATCGACGCCGCGATCGATTGCTACGTCGAGCAGTCTGCCCAGGCTGTTCGAGGGGTCAGTGACGCGCTCCAGGGCGAGCCGTGCGCCCATCCCGTCCCCGTGCAGCCACGCGCCGAACGCCGCCAGGTTGGCAACCGGAGTGCGGGCGTCTTCAGGGGATCGGGTCAGCAGGTCCTTCCAGAGTGCCGCGTGGGCGCCGGACTCCTTGTGGTTCATCAGGCCCAGCGCGTGATCGCGCAGCGGCACATTCTGCACGTCGCCGATCAACCGCGCCGTGTCGTCCGCACCCAGCGGAGCCGGGCGCGCTACGAACCCTTCAATGGTGTGCGTCATCCACCGCTGCTCGACGGCTGCGGCCGGAGCCCAAACACCCACGAGGTCCATGTGTTCCGCGGCCGCCGTCACCGCCGCGGACAGGTCCTCGCCGACGGGGTCGAACGACGCCCGCAGCTGGCTCAGGGAATCGTAGGGTTGCCGGTCGCCTCGGCTGATGAATGCCATCGCGACGCGGTCCCGGTCTGCTTGCGTAACTGAACCCTCGTTGACCGCGCCGGGTCTGGCGTCGCCCAGCCGCAGCCACGAGTCGCCCTGCGCCGCGATCCGATCGACGACTGTTGTGTCAGGTTCGAGCGCTGCGACGACCGCGTCGCAGACCGAGGTAGCACGCTCCAGTTGATCGGTGAAGGCGAGCACGAGGACCTGTCCACCGGCGAACCGATCGAAGGTATTCGCCAGCCCCTGCGCCAGATCGCTGTCGTGCTCGCTCGTCGTAGGGATGTCAGCACGCGCCACCGGCCGCCGTGGGTCGAGTGGAAACACGACGACCGAGCCGTCCGGGCGTGCTCCGATGACGTGCGGCATCATGGCGACGACATCGCCCGCTCCGGCGAGCATCAGTGGCGGCTCATCCATCAGAGTTCCTCTCTATGACGTTCCTGTAGGCCATAAGGCGAGACTGCGACCGTCGGCGGTCAGGCGTCCGTAGATTCAGCCACCTGAACTAGTGCAAGTGCACACGCCACCTCCACGACCCTCCGCATCTGCGGCCACCGCTCATCTACGCCTTCCTCGGGCTCGGCATCGGGTCCTCGTGATGTCCGACCCACGCGAATTCTGTTGTGCCATCGACGTTTTCCCACCACAACAGTCGCGGTGCGCTTCTCCGTACTACCGGCGTGTTGCGTTCCAACCCGCAGTCGGCTGGTCTTGTGGGCCTGCGCAACGCCAGCCAGGGCTCGGCCGGGGCGGGCTTGGCGGTGTGAGCTCCGACGCGCTGGCGACAAGGCGTTGCGGTAGGGGTGGGAGCGACGGAAACGCTAAGGAGCTGCCGTTGCTTGGAGCGGCTCAACCAGCGGAGCGGTCGTTGTTCACCGTCGGTGGTCATCGCTTTGGGTACAGATTTGGCGCTCTTTGCCTCGGTCCGAATCGTTCGGAATCCGAGCGCGGCGATCTGCCGGTGCAGGAGGACGACAAACTCTCTTGCTATGTGAAACATGCATGTCTCAGTGCTTGGACTCATCTAATCCCGGGGGCCGTGCGCGGAACGGTGCGAACCCCGGAACGCCGCGGAATGTCACGAAACGGTCACGACGCCAGGAGGCAGCCGCTGGCCGATGGGTATGCACAGATGTCTGGGAACAACTTGGGAATCGGCCCCGGGTGCGTCATAGTCAGTGAGCATGCCGCCGGCGCTTCGGGGAGTCGGATGCATGAACTGGGTGGGGCACTTGTCCCCAGGGCAACGACGCCCGCGCCCGCATCGTCATTCATTGCAGACCACCGGAAGGGTCCCTTGCCTCATGGGTTCGTACTCCCCGCGTCACCTCAATTGTGAGCCGAAAGTTCTGAACAAGATTGGTCGCCGCAGCCTGGCAGTTGCTGCCGCCGGCGCCGTCATTGCCCCGCTCGCCGGCATGGAGAACGCCTCCGCCGCGCCGAGCGCCGGTCTCGCGCAGACAGGCACCGTGCAGGCCGCCGCTCAGGTGCGGGGCATTGCTCACGTGTCCAGCACGGTTCGCATCGGTCCCACCGTTCAGTACGGCTCCCGCGGCGCCGCCGTGAAGAGCGTCCAGCGCAAGGTCGGGGGCCTCGCGGTTGACGGCATCTTCGGCCCACGCACGAAAGCCAGAGTGAAGTCGTTCCAGCGTTCGCACCGGCTTGTCGTCGACGGCATCGTCGGCCGCCACACTTGGACCGCGCTCGGCGGTTACGGCGGTGTACCGACGACCGAGCCGGCGCCGAGTTCCAACTCCTCCATCGTGTCGATCGCCATGGGCCTGCGTGGCACGCCGTACCGTTGGGGCGGTACCACGCCTGCCGGCTTCGACTGCTCGGGCTTCACCCAGTACGTCTACCGTCAGGCGGGCAAGAGCATCCCGCGAACCGCATCGGCCCAGGCGGCCGCCGCGACGCGCGTGTCCAACCCGCGTCCGGGCGACCTGATCTTCTGGGGCTCCCCGGCGTACCACAACGGCATCTACCTCGGGAACGGCAAAATGATTGCCGCCCGCACCCCCGGCACTGTGGTCAGTGTCCAGAACCTGTGGGGCAGCCACTACTTCGCCCGCATCTGAGGTCGGCGCTTGGCGCCCGTACAACGACGAGAAGCCCCGTCGGCCCTAGGGGTCGGCGGGGCTTCTCGCCACCTCAACGTGCCTGGCGTCGGTGGCTAGACTGTACGTGTGTAACATCTCAGATGTTGAGATTTCCTGAGAGGTCTTTGAATTCGGCGTGTCGTTCGAAGCAATTTGGCGTATTCAGTGTTACACGCATGTCATTCACGGGCTGTTTCGTTGAAATTGCAACACTGAGCCACTTCCGCTCCGCCAGCCCCGCCAATTCACTCGAGTCACACCAGTCACAACCGCCACCTGGGCCCATCCGTACCCAGGAAACGCGTCTTTCACAGACGTAGTGACACCGGCATAGTCATTGCTCGTGCAGCGCCTTCTTCGGGGAAGGAGTAAGGCGACATCGGGGGATGCCACGGCACGCGTGGCATCCCCTTTGCGCGTTTCTGGACTGGACGAGCACCGAGAGGGTCACATGACCACGATCACTACTCCGAGACATCGCAAACCACGGCCTGGGCTGTCTGCCAAGGTCGCCCCGGCGATCACCTCCCGCAAGGGGTTGGTGGTGACTGGAACGCTGCTGAGCGTCCCGGCCACCGCTGCCAGCCTCGTGCAGGCCGCTCCGTCGTATGCCGATCCCGGCAGCGGCACGAGCGGTGCGTCAGGGCAGCGCAGCAGCGCATCGACGGGCGGCATACGGACCGCTGCGCCGAGCACCGTGGTGACCGTGCGCTACGGATCAACAGGCAGCTATGTCAAAACCGTGCAGCAGCGGCTGGGCGGACTGACGGTCGACGGCATCTTCGGGACGCAGACGCTGGCGAAGGTGAAATCCTTCCAGAGCTCGCATCGCCTGGTTGCTGACGGCATCGTCGGTCCGTTGACCTGGGCGGCCCTTGGTGGCTTCCCGGGCTCCACGACGCCGCCGCCCACGACCACGCCACCGCCCACCACGCCGCCGCCGTCGTGCAAGGTCACTGTGCTGCGGTATGGCGCAACCGGCTCATACGTCTCCAGCGCTCAGAGCAAGCTGGGAGGGATCGCGGTTGACGGCATCTTCGGTGCCGGCACGTTGTCCCGGGTGAAGTCGTTCCAGAGCAGCAAGGGCCTCGTCGCGGACGGCATCATCGGTCCGTTGACGTGGAGCGCGCTGGGCGGCTTCCCGTGCGGCACCGACCCGACGCCGAACCCGCCACCCCCGCCGTCGAATGGCGATGGCCTCTCAGCGGTCGTTTCGATCGCTCAGAAGTATCTGGGTGTTCCGTATGTCGGGGGCGGCTCCTCGCCGTCGCAGGGCTTCGACTGCTCAGGGCTCACGTCATACGTCTACAAGCAGGCCGGCCTCTACATCCCCCGGACTGCGAGCCAGCAGCAGGCGTACATCAAGAAGACCACCAACCCGCAGCCCGGTGACCTGGTCTTCTTCGGGTCGCCGGCGACACACGTGGCCATCTACGCCGGCGGAAACCTGATGATCTCCGCCGACCACCCCGGCACCGTGGTCAAGAAGGAAAACATGTGGACGACGCCGACCAACTACGGCACGTTGCGCTGAGCTGCTGCGCCGTCCGGTCCACGCGGCCACGGTCACTCTTTCGAGTGACCGTGGCCGCGTTGCGTTTGGACTTGAATGTCGTGGGGTCGGCCGCGCACCCGGTTCCAGCGTCAATGCGCCGATGAGGTCGCCAGGCCTGCACGGCAATCAAGCGGCCGCGAACGGCAGGTAGGAGCACGCCACGCCGGTCATTGTCAGTACGGTCGCGCGCCAGTTCGGTTCAACGGACAAAGGGCCAAGTTCAGGCTCGCTCCCAGGTTTTCATCGGCAGGCGCCGACCCGATCAGCGATGCTGCAAGAACCATCCTCGATGACCTCAAAGTCCCTATTGGTTGAGGTGTGCCGGGATGACACACTCAGGGCGGTGGCGCACCTGCACGACTGCCGCTCGCCAGATCCGGTGGGTCCGCCGCTGGGTGCTCATCATTGCGGCGGTGGATCCGGGGACGGCGATGGCGTGCAGTTCGCGCGACCGTCTTAATGGCCAGTAGTACGACGAGCACGAGTGTGACAGGCACCAGGATCGCCACTACGACGGTCATCAGCACAACGACCAAGGCGGTCATGACCGCGACCGCGTGCGACTCGAGGTGCACAGCGGATCACCGTTTCGTGACGGCGGTGGCCACTCGTACCGATGAACGCTCTGGCTGGGGTCGCTTGATTGATCTGGCGTGCTGGATACAGATGATCCCAGTGAGCGCCCGGGCGTGGCCATCAGCTTTCGCGGTGTTTGGTCAGTGCTCGCGTCGCGCAGCGTACTAGGCAGGCCGCCGCTGCCCACCATCCCAGGGCGCGGGCCCTCTGCGCCGCGACCGGGTGGCGCGAAGGGCCGGCGAGTGATCCCGTGATTCTCATAGTGAGGATCGAAATCCCTTCAACCGCAGACTGTTCGAGACAACAGAGACTGACGAGAACGCCATGGCCGCCCCCGCGAGCATCGGGTTGAGCAGCCCGGCAGCCGCGATCGGGATGGCGATCACGTTGTACCCGAACGCCCAGAACAGGTTGCTCTTGATGACGCCGAGCGTCTTGCGCGACAGCCGGATGGCGTCCGCCGCGACCCGCAGGTCGCCACGGACCAGTGTGATGTCGCTGGCCTCGATGGCCACGTCGGTGCCGGTGCCCATCGCTAGGCCCAGATCGGCCTGGGCGAGGGCCGCTGCGTCGTTGATGCCGTCACCGACCATGGCAACGACCCGGCCTTGCGACTGCAGCCGCTTGACCACATCGACCTTGTCGCCGGGCAGCACCTCGGCGATGACATCTGCCGCGTCGATGCCCACTTGTCCGGCGACGGTGCGGGCGACCCGCTCGTTGTCGCCCGTGAGCAGGATCGGCCGCAGCCCCAGGTTGCGCAGTTGGGCGATCGCTTCGGCGGAGGTGTCCTTCACCCGGTCGGCGACGACCAGCACCGCACGCGCCCGCCCGTCCCAGCCGACGGCCACCGCGGTCTGACCCCGGTCCTGCGCGACATCGAACGCCGCCTGCAGCCCGGCATCGAGGTGCTGCGACCACTGCTCGAGCAGTTGCGGGCGCCCGACGAGCACCGCGTGCCCGTCGACGATGCCCTGCACGCCGAGGCCCTCGACGTTCCCGAAGTCCTCGACGGTGCCGAGCGCTCCGGCTGCGCGGGCTGCGTCGGCGATGGCCCGGGCGATCGGGTGCTCGGAGGCATCCTCGAGCGCGCCCGCCATACGCAACACCTGCGCCGCCTCCTCGCCGACCGCGACATGGGTGTCGGCAAGAGTCATCTCGCCGGTGGTGACCGTGCCGGTCTTGTCCAGCACGATCGTGTCGACGGACCGGGTCTGCTCCAGCACCTCCGGGCCCTTGATGAGTATGCCGAGCTGCGCGCCACGCCCGGTGCCGACCATCAAGGCGGTCGGAGTCGCCAGACCGAGCGCACACGGGCAGGCGACGATCAGCACGGCGACCGCGGCGGTCAGTGCGCCGGCAGCACCGGCTCCGGTGCCGAGCCAGAAGACGAAAACGCCCACGGCGAGAGCGATCACAACCGGCACGAAGATGCCGGAGATGCGGTCGGCGAGACGCTGCACCGCGGCCTTGCCGGTCTGGGCGTCCTCGACCAGCCTGGCCATCTGCGCGAGCTGGGTGTCGGACCCGACCCGGTTCGCGCGCACCACAAGGCGGCCGGACGTGTTCACCGTCGCACCCACCACGTCGTGGCCGACGGCCACCTCGACCGGGACCAACTCACCGGTCAGCATCGACGCGTCGACTGCGGAACGGCCCTCCTCCACGACGCCGTCGGTCGCGATCTTCTCGCCCGGCCGGACGACAAACCGGTCGTCAACACTCAACTGCGACACCGGGATCCGCCGCTCGACCCCGTTGCGTAGCACGGCGACGTCGCGGGCGCCCAGGTTAAGCAGCGCGCGCAGCGCCGCACCGGCGTTGCGCTTGGAGCGGTGCTCCAGGTAGCGGCCGAGCAGGAGGAAGGAGATCACCCCGGCCGCGGCTTCGAAGTAGATGTTGGAGGTGCCGTCGCTGCGCTGGATGGTCAGCTCGAAGCCGTGGCGCATGCCCGGCATCCCGGCATCGCCCCAGAAAAGCGCGTAGACCGACCAGGCGAACGCCGCGAGCGTGCCCATCGACACCAGCGTGTCCATGGTCGCCGCCCCGTGCTTCAGGTTGGTCCAGGTCGCCCGGTGGAAGGGCAGGGCGCCCCACACCACGACCGGCGCGGCGAGCGTCAGCGACAGCCACTGCCAGTTGTCGAACTGCAAGGCCGGAACCATCGCCATCGCGACCACCGGCACGGAGAGTATGGCGGAGACGATCAGCCGGGTGCGCAGGTCGTGCAGGGCCGAATCTGCTTCGGAGTCCTCGGTGTTGGCGTCGTTGTCCTCGTCTGTTGTTTCCTTCGGCGGCTCGGGAAGCCTGGCGCCATACCCTGCCGCCTCGACGGTGGCGACCAGGTCATCGGTGGTGACGCTGTCGGCGTAGGTGACCTTGGCCTTCTCCGTCGCGTAGTTGACCGTGGCGGTCACGCCGTCGAGCTTGTTGAGCTTGCGCTCGATGCGGTTGGCGCAGGAGGCACAGGTCATCCCGGTCAGCAGTAGCTCGACATCCGTGCCTCGTGAGACATGGCCGGGGACCGCCGCCTCCGTGGCGGTGGTTGCCGGCGAGTCAGTGGTGGTGCTCATCAGCTCGTCCTTCGTCTTGTATTGCATTCGGTACCTGAGCCCGCGTTGTGATGGCGGACGGCTCAGCCCGCCGAGTGGCGCTCAGGCAAGGGTGTAGCCGGCCTCGCGGACGGCAGTCTCGACCGCGTCGCGGGGAACGGGTTGGTCGGAGGCGAAGCTCAGCGTGCCGGTGGGCAGGTCGACGACCACGTCGCGGACGCCGTCGATGGCGGTGACCTCCTCGGTCACTGATGCGACACAGTGCCCGCACGTCATCCCCGTGACCGTGTAGGACGCTTGCGCCGCACCGATCACCACCGGCGCGGTGGTGTCGGTGGTCTGGGTGCCGCAGTTGCAGGAAGTGCACATGATGATTGGTTCCTCTCGAGAATCTGTATGGGTGGTACGACTTCAGGTGCCCGGCACGCCTCGAAGCGGTGGCCAGGTGTCGGCTGGGGGCTGTGCCATGTTTCGTTCAGCTGCGGACCATTCGCGCGATGGCGTCGGATGCCTCCTTGAGCTTTTGTTCCGCCTCCGGGCCGCCCTGGCGGGCTGCGTTGACGACGCAGTGCGCCATGTGTTCGTCCAGCAGGCCGAGCCCCAGCCCCTGTAGGGCCTTGGTCATTGCCGAGACCTGGGTGAGGATGTCGATGCAGTACTGCTCTTCCTCGACCATCCGCTGCAGACCGCGCGCCTGTCCTTCGATGCGCCGCAGCCGCTTCAGGTACTGACCCTTGGTCTGGTTCGCGATGTAACTGTGCTCGGACAGGTCGGTAAGTGGCGTGACGCCGGTAGCGGCATCTGTCTGGGTCATGGTCAGCCCCTTCGTGGTGTGGATATCTGCATCAACGTCATACCCCCATGGGGTATTCCCTCGTTGCGGAACAATACCTTACCCCCCTAGGGTAAGGCGGGCTTCGAGAATCGCGACAGTCGAAAGAGTGCATGGACTGCGCGGCAACTGGGACGATCGGCGGATACGGAAGGAGCATGCGGTGGGCGACTTCGTCAGCATCCTGGCGGCCTTGGGTCTGGGGCTGCTCGTCGTGGTCGTGGTCCTGCTTGGCCACCGCCTCCTGACGGTGGGCGCGCCGGGCGAGCCCGTGACGCCGTACCTGTCGGGCGGCCGGCCGATGGAGCATGCGCTGTCTCGCTATCACGTGCGCTGGTACACCGTCACGTTGCTGTTCCTGGCATTCGACGTGGAGATGCTGTTCATGTACGCCTGGGCGCTGGTGGTTGCGCAGATGGGCGCGGGTGCGGTGGTCGAGATGTTCGTCTTCCTCGGGCTGCTGATGGCGGGGGTCGTCTACGCATGGCGGGAGGGCGCACTGCGATGGGCCTGAGAACCACTGCCCGGCGTCGGCTCGCGCGGTGGGCCGTGGGCCGGCCACATGTGCTGCTGGTGACGGCGCCCGGTGGCACTGCCGCGCGGCTGGCCGTCGAAGCGCAGGTCCGCGCGCTCGGTGGTGTGCTCACCGGTGAGCCTGCCGATGGGGACGTGCTGGCCGTGGCCGGCTCTCCTCGCGGTGAGCTGGCGGACGCCGCCGACGTGCTGTGGAGCCAGATCCCTGCCCCGAAGATCCGCATCGACGTGCCCGACGCAGCCGGCGCGGCGCCCGCGCTGGCCCAGGCAATCCGTCGGCTGGCCAGCACCCCCGACGCAGGGGTCGAGCAACCGACCAGACCGGCCGAGCCCATCAGCGAGCACGACGTCCACGAGGGGCACGAGCACGGCGACCATGACGACGGCGGCAATGGGCACGGCGCCCATGAAGGGCAGGGCCATCAGGGACACGATCAGGGTGGTCACAAGAACGGCGGCCATGGTGGGCATGACCACGGCGGCATGCAGATGCCCGGCGGGCTGATGATGGCCGACCGGGCGCCGGACCGAGACGGCCTGAAACTGGATGTGCTCCATGTCGCGCTGGGGCCGGTGCTGCCGGCCTGGCCGTCCGCGCTGGTGATGGTCGTCGAGTTGCAGGGCGACGTGGTCCAAACCGCAGCGGTGCAGGTGCTGACCGGTTCCGGTGACTCGGCCAGCTTCTGGACGGTCGACGGCGACGACGCGGTTATCTGTCGACGTCGCGCGGCAGCGCATCTGGACTCGGTCGGCCGGCTGCTGGAGGTCGCTAGCTGGTCCGGCGCCGCGGATCAAGCCCGCGGGCAGCGCGACGTACTCCTCACTGCGACGCAGGAGTTGGGCGCCGACGCGGGAACTGAGCTGCGCCGCCTGCACCAACGGATGAACCGCTCGCGGGTCCTGCGACGGTCGCTGGCTGGGCTGGGCCGCCTTGACGCGGGCGACATCAGCCGGTTCGGCCTGTCGGGCCCGTCCGCACGGGCGACAGCCGATGGTGGCGACGCGTGGGCGCGGTTGCAGACCTGGCTGACGGAGGCAGAACTGGCACTGGACGGCCGGCCGGTAGCGCCGGCCGAAGGCCCCCGCGGCACACCGGGCCACGCCTCGGACGCATTGGTGGCGGCCGCCGCCCACCTGATGCCCGGGCTGGACCTGACCGACGCACGGCTGGTCATGGCGAGCCTGGATCCCGACCCTGACGACCTGCACGGCACCCCGGCCACCGGCGACCAGGAGACGCACGCGCGACACGCAGAGACCGGCGATCACGGCGCAAGCCCTCACAACATGCACGACATGCACGCGGGCGGTCACCAGCACGAGGGGCACGTCGCATGACAGGCCTGGCCCAGCAGGCATCGGCCTGGTCGGTGCTGCCCGCGGTCGCCATTGTGCTGTCGGCGGCGGTGGTGGCCGGCTCACTGGACGCGGTACTCGACCCGCGGCGCGGCCCGGTGTCTCTGAGGAGACGGGTACTGCGCCCGGTGTATGAGGCATCCCGGTTGCTGCTGGCTCAGCGGCGGTCGACGACGGCACCGGACCGGTTGCTGTGGGGCATCGGTGTACTCACCCCGTTACTGGTGGCGGTGATGATGGCGCCAGTCGTCCCGCTCGGCTCCGCGGTGGTGAGCGACCTGGGTGTGGGACTGGTGTGGTTCAACGCGATGGACGTGCTGCTGTGGGCGGGATGGTGGCTGGCCGGGTGGGGCCCGAACAGTGTGTATTCCCTGGTCGGCGGCTACCGGTTCCTGGCCCAGGCACTGGCCTACGAGTTGCCGTTGATGTTCGCTCTCACGGCGCCCGCGGTCGCCGCCAGCAGCCTGTCGGTGCCGCAGATCGTGGCCGCCCAGCAAGGTAGGTGGTTCATTGTGCAGATGCCGCTGGCCGCAGTGGTGTTCGCCGGGTCGGTGGCGGCGTTCAGCGCGTGGGGTCCCTTCGCGCACCCGGCCGGAGCGGACATCGCCGGCGGCCTACTGGTCGAGCAGTCCGGACCGGCCCGGCTGCTGCTGCGGTGGGGGCAGTACGCCCTGCTGGTCGTCGGGTCGGTGATGACCGTGGCGCTGTTCCTGGGTGGCGGGGCAGGCCCGCTGCTGCCTGCCTGGTTGTGGACCCTGCTGAAGAGCGCTGCGGTGCTGGCCGTGTTGTTGGCGATGCGCCACCGGATGCCGGTATGGCGCCCGGACCGGCTCATGCGCCTGGCGTGGCTGGTGGTGTTGCCGCTGGTGCTCGCGCAGCTGCTTGTGGTGTCGGTGCTGGCCGCGGCCGGAGGTGGATCGTGACTCTCGCGGTGTTCATCGTGCTGGCCGTGATTGCGATCGCCTCCGGCGTCGCGGTCTTCGTGGTCGATTCCATGGCGAGGGCGACGTTCGCGCTGGCCGCGTCGTTCGTGGCCGTCGGTGGGGAGCTCATCCTGCTCACGCTGGACTACCTGGGCGTGGTCACCATCTTGATGATGGTCATGGAGATGGCGATCATGGTCGTCTTCATGGTCATGTTCATGATGAACCCGGCCGGGTTGATGCCGATGTCGATGCTGCACAACAAGCGCGGCGCGCTGGTCATCGCGGCCGGCACGTTCGTGCTGCTGGGCGCGGGTGCGGTGCTGGTGCCGTGGCCGGCGCGGCGGGGCGTCGTGCCCGCCGATCCGACCCGGATGATCGGCGAGGCGATCATGGGCCCGCAGATGCCCGTCATGGTCGGCATCTCGGCCGTACTGTTCGCCACCATCGTCTCCGCGCTCGTGCTCGCCGTCCCGCACGGCCGCTACCACCAGACCGATGACCGCGCCGATCGCGGGGAGGCCGGCCGATGACGCTGCAGTTGTTCCTGCTGCTGGCGGCTGCCCTGTTCTCCGTCGGCCTGTTCGGCGCGCTCAGCCAGCAGTCGGTCGTGATGGTGATGATGGGGCTGGAACTGATGGTCAACGCCGTCATCGTCGCCGCCGCGGCGTTCTGGTACTTCCTGGCGCCCTCGGCGCCGGACGGTCAGGTGCTGCTGCTGGTCGTCATCTCCGCGATGACCGTCGAGATGGCCATGGGCTTCGCCGTGGCCACCCTGCTGTTCCGGGCCAGCGACGTCGACATGACCGACATGGCCGCGGAGCTGAAACGGTGAGCGCGCTGCTGTGGGCGCTGGTGCTGCTGCCCGCTCTGGCCGGGGCGGGCCTGCTGGCGGCACCGCTCGGTCCGAGATTGCTGGCCCGGGCCGTCGAGCGGGCGACGCCCGCGGTCGGGATCCTGGTCGCCGCCGGAGTGCTCGGCCTGGGCGTTGCCGCCGCAGCCGTCCGGCCGGCCGCGTCAGCGCCGTTCCTGGCCGGCGACCCGCTCACCCTGGCGGTCGACGGGCTATCCGCCGTCGTCGTCGTCACGGTGGCCGCGGTCAGCCTGCTGGTGCTGGTCTTCTCGGCCGGCGCAATCCGGCACCACCGGTCCCGCTTCTTCGGGCTGATGCTGGTCTTCGTCGCCGCCGTCCTCGTCACTGCCACGGCCACCACGCTGCTCGGTCTGCTGATGGCGTGGGAGGTGATGGGCGCCACCAGTTACGCGCTGATCGCGTTCGACTGGCGGCGCGAGGTGGCGGTCGGCTCCGGCACCACCGCGTTCGTGGTCACCCGCGCCGGCGACGTCGGGCTCTACCTCGCCGCCGGAGCGGCCCTGGCCGTCGGTTCCGGCAGCACGCCGGGGCTGTCGCTGGACCGGCTGGCGCAGCTGCCGTCCCCGTGGCTGCACGTTGCGGCCGCGGGAGTGCTGGCGGCAGCGTTCGGCAAGGCCGCTCAGCTGCCGTTCTCGTTCTGGCTGTCTCGGGCGATGGAGGGGCCGAGTCCGGTCTCGGCGCTGTTGCACTCGGCCGCGATGGTGGCGATGGGCGGCTACCTGCTGCTGCGGCTGCATCCGTTGCTGCTGGCCGCCGGGTGGGCGGCGACCACCGCGGCCTGGGTCGGGGCGGCGACCGCGCTGCTGCTGGGCGCGGTGGCCATCGCCCAGGACGATCTGAAGCAGCTGCTCGCGGCGTCCACCAGCGCCCAGCTCGGGTTCGTGGTGCTCGCGGCGGGCACCACCGGGCCGGGCGCTGTGAGTGCCGGACTGGCGCACCTGGTCGGCCACGCGTCCACCAAGGCGCTGCTGTTCCTGGCCGCCGGGGCCTGGCTGGCCGCGCTGGGCACCAAGTCCCTGCCGGCGCTGCGCGGTGCCGGGCGGGCCTACCCGTGGGTCGGCGTCACCTTCACTGTCGCGGCGCTGGCCCTGGCCGGGGTGCCGCCGCTGACGCTGTGGGCCACCAAGGAGTCCGTCCTCGCGGCCGCCCGCGAGCAATCGATCGCGTTGTACGTGATCGGCTTGGCGGCCGCGGTGGCTTCCAGCGCGTATGCCGGCAAGGCGCTCGCGCTGATCTGGCGTCGCCTGCCGGATCATCCGACGGGCTACGACACCGAGCAGGCAGGCACCCGGCAGGTCGCCTGGGTCGAGCGAATCCCGTTGATACCCCTCGCGATCGGTGCGGCCGGCCTCGGGGTGCTGGTCGTCCCGGCAGTGTGGGCAGCGGTCGACCCGGACGCGCCGACGCCGACAGCCGCCTCCGTCGGGGAACTGGCAATCTCCATCGTCCTCGCGGTCCTGGTGACCGGCCTCGCGCTGCGCTGGCCGCAGCGCCTACCGGCGCCCGGATGGGCCCGCAGCTGGCTGCATCTGGAGCAGGTTGCGCACGCTGGGGTGCTGCGCCCGACGCTGCGGCTGGCCACCCTACTGGCCCGGGGCGACGCCGCCTTGGAGACGGCGGTGACCGGCACCGGCCACGCGGGCCGACGGCTGGCCGACCACGCCGCGGCGATCGACGACATCCGGGTCGGTGGCGCGCTGCGCGGCGTCGTCGCTGCTGCCCGGCGGGGCGCCGGCGTGGCGCTGCGGCCGCAGACCGGGCAGCTGCACCAGTACTACGCGCAGGCCTCGGTCGGTTTGGCCGTGGCCGTCCTCATCGTCTGGTTGGCGAGGTAACCCGTTGCTGTCCCTGCTGATCTTCGCCCCCGCCGCGGTCGCCGCGGTGCTGCTGCTGGCCCGGGTGCCCGACCGGGCGGCCCTGTGGGCCTGGCTGGTGACCGGGCTGGTCACCGTCGGCCTCAGTGTCGGCATGTGGGCGGCATACCTGCACGGCCACCGGCCGGGCCGGTTCGGGTTCGTCCAGCGGGTGCCGTGGATGCCCGGCGTCGGCTCCAGCTATCACGTCGGGGTCGACGGGCTGAGCCTGCCGCTGCTGGCGCTGACCGCGGGCGGGTTGAACGCGACCCCGGTCGACACGCTGGGGGAACCGCCGCGGCCCCGCGCGTTCGCGGCGGTGTTACG